>NZ_JBBBQR010000014.1:0-129619 GCF_037136835.1 Pectobacterium sp. 1950-15
AAGGATGTCCTCAACCACGGGCAGGTGCTGGGCTCGGATGATCTGCAAGTTGATTTGCGCAATACGCTGGATAACCGCGGTTTAATCAGCGGCAGCACTACACTGGGTATCGTTGCGAACCATATCGACCAGCAGGGGACGCTGGAAGCGCGCGCGCTGAAGGTGGACGCGCAGACGCTGGATAACCACGGAAAAATGCTGGGTGTCGATGCGCTGACGCTGGCGATTGCGGGGACAGCACGTAATCAGGGTAAATGGCTGAGTCAGGGCAGCAGCACGCTGACGGCGGATCGGGTCGACAATAACGGCGGCCAGTGGCAGGCGGGCGACATCACGCTGCAGGCCAGCGATCTGACCAACCGTGGACAGATTTTTGGTCTCAACGCCCTGTCGCTGACGACCACAAATGACCTTAGCAACCAGCAGGGCGGCACACTGCTGTCGCAGGGCATCGCGGTATTACGTGCCGCGAACGTGACAAACGACGGTGACTGGCAGGCAGACCGCCTGACGGTTGACGCGCAGCAGTTGACCAACCGCGGGCGCATTCAGGGGGACCACGGGTTAGCCATCACGCTGGATCGCGCTAATTCGGCTAGCCGGTTAACCAATCAGGGGACGCTGCTCTCCGGCGGTGACGGCTGGCTGAGCGCCAGCCTGCTCGATAATCAGGGCACCGTGTCCGGCGTGGGTAAGGTGACGCTCGACAGTGGTGCGATAAACAACGCGGGTAACGTGATTGCAGACGGTGCGCTGTCGCTCAATGGTGACTATCAGGGCGCAGGCCTGTTGCATACCGCCGACACGCTGACGCTGCGCGGCAATCAGTTGCACAATAGCGGACGCTGGGAAAGCCGGGCGCTGGCGCTAAACGGGGGGACGTTCAGCAATGGCGGCACGGTTATCGGTGAGCGCGGTATCACGCTGGAACTGCGTGATGGCCTGACGGTCGGCAGCACCGGCCAGATTCTGACCAACGGGGCCCTGCAGACGCAGGCGGGCACGGTCGTGAACGACGGGTTCTGGCAGGGCAAGACGCTGGAACTGTCCGCAAACGACCTGACAAACGGCGGCACGCTGCTCGGTCAGGATGCGCTGCGTCTTGAGCTACTGGGCAGCTATCAGGGGAATGCACAATCACGTTTGCTGAGCGACGGTGAGGCTGTTATCACGGCTGACCGTCTGATGCAGAGCGGTGAGATAGCGGCAGACACGCTGAGCCTGACCACCAACACGCTGGATAACAGTGGGCGCGTGCTGGGTAGCAATGGCCTGACGGTCACCAACCGTGATGAACTGCTTAACCGTGCCGGCGGTGAATTGCTGACCAACGGCGCAGGCCGTGTTGACAGCGGGTCGTTTACCAATGCGGGCACGCTGCAGGCGAATGACCTGCAACTGCGCGCGGGTGAAATCGACAATCAGGGGCGTATTCAGGGCACCGATGCGCTGCGTCTGCTCGATGTGCTGCGCTATGTCGGCGATAAAAGCAGCCAGTTGCTCAGCAACGGCGTCGCGACACTGCATGCCACACGGGTGGATAACGCCGGTTTATGGCAGGCGGGTACGCTGACGCTGAACGGCGACACGTTCAGCAATAGCGGCACGGTGGCGGGGCTGAACGGTCTGTTGCTTAACGGCGACGCACTCAACAATCAGGGTGAGCTGTTCTCGCAGGGGACGGTGACGTTAACCGGTAAGACGCTGGAAAACAGCGGCACGCTGACGGGCGTCGGCGGCTTTACGCTAAATCTCACCGACCGCGTTGATAATCTGGCAACGGGGCGGCTGCTGAGCGGCGGTACCGGGGAACTGACGACGGGTGTTCTGAACAATCAGGGGTTGTGGCAGTCGGACGCGTTACACCTGACCGCCCGCGATCTCGATCAGCAGGGCAATCTGCTGGGCGTCCAGCGCGGGACGCTGCAATTGACCGGTTCGTATCAGGGGGCGCAGGGCAGCCAGCTGGTCAGCGGCGGCGACCTGAACCTGACAGCGCATGACATCCTCAACCGTGGACAAATTCAGGGCCGCACGCTGACGTTGGGGGCCGATGAGCTCACGAATCATGGCACGTTACGTGGCGATAGTGCGCTTAACGCAACCGTCGCCAATCCGTTCAGCAATGCGCCACAGGCGCGTTTAAGCAGCGATGGCACGCTGAACGTGCAGGCGGCAACGCTGAATAACCAAGGTGAGATCAAAGCCGCCAACACCACGCTGGCGGGGAATACCGTCACCAACGGCGGCACGGTGCAGGGCACTGCGGCATTGCAACTGGATGCGACAGACCGCATCGTCAACCAGCAGGCCGGACAGCTGTTGTCCGACGGTACCACCACGCTGAACGCCGTAACGGTAGAAAACTACGGCTGGTTACAGGGGCGCGGGCTGGACGTAAATACCGCACAGTTTACCCAGCAGGGTAGCCTGATGGTGCAGAATAAACTGACGCTGAAAATTCCACAGTGGGTAAACAACGGGCTGGTGCAGGCGGGCGAACTGGAGATTATCGCCGATGAACTGGACAACCACGGCACACTGCTGGGCTTAACCCAACTGGCGCTGCAAACGCAGCGGCTGATTAACCGTCAGGGCGCGAAACTCTACAGCGCGCAAGATCTGCGCCTGAAAACCAATGAGCTGCAACAGGACGGGCAACTGGTGGCGCTGGGGAACCTAACCGCCGACATTACCGGGCCGTTGACCTTTACGCAAAGCATGGCAGCGGGGCAACAGCTGGAGCTGAATGTGGCGGGTGACCTCGATCAACGCGGGACGTTACAAGGAAAATCCGTCCAGTTAACCAGCACCGGCACGCTGACCAATCAGGGCAATATTCTGGCGGGCGGCGGGGAATCGCGTATCAGCGCGAAGGACATCGTGCAACTGGAGGCGGGCAGCGTTCAGGTGGGCGGTAATCTGACGCTGGTCAGTGATAACACGCTGAATAACAAAGGACTGATTGGCACCACGGGCGACCTGCTGGTGCAGGCCGGCGGCCTGTTACACAACAGCAGCATGCTCTATGCGGGCGGCAATATGCGCCTGCTGTCCGACTCGCTGACCAACGTCTTTGGCACCATTCTGGCGGGCAATAACCTGTGGGTGCAGCGCGATGCGCAAGGCACAGCCAGCACCTCGCTGCTCAACAGCTCCGGCACCATTGAAACCCAGTCCGGCGATATCACGATTAACACCGGCACGCTGACCAATCAGCGTGAGGGACTGGTGGTGACGGAAACGAAGTTGACGGATGAGTCGGTGCCTGATTGGGCGGGGAAAACGATAGCGAATATTCCGATTGGGTGGTTTAAACCTGAGGATTATGGGATTTACGCCTCAAGAAGTGATACTGGTGGCGGTGGAAATGGAGCTCCCAAATGGCAGACAGAATACATGTATCTCCCTTTTGAAGAAGCTGATACGCAGAGGGTTGTAATTGAGCATAAAACTATAGAAGTAAAATCTGATAATCAAGCTGGGATTATTCGTTCAGGGAGAAACGCTTTCTTATATTCTAATGATTTTGCAAATCAATCATCTATATTGGAAGCGATTAAAAATATCAGTCTGAAAGGTGGTAAATTAAATAATTTTTCATATAAATCAGGTGATTATTTTGGATATTTGGTTTATGAACATATTTCTTATAAAGAAAGGGGGAAAGTATCGAGGCCTAGTAAATTTATAGATAAGCATGATCGTGTAATGAACAAATATATGTCTTATAAATTATCTGGCACCCCAATTTACGAAAAAACCGAGGGCGAAAGCTATAACGCCTTAATTCAGGCGGGCGGCACCATTACCGCCGATTTCAAACAGGATATCAGCAATACCACGCTGCAGCCGGGCAGTGGCGGATTTATGCCGGCGACCACCAAACCGGTGCTGGATGCCATCACCACGCTGTCACCGCTGCAGAAGCAGACCACGCGCCAACTGGTCAGTCAGGATTCGTCGTTTAACGCCGGGGCGGTCGACGTCACCAAAGCAGGCAGCGGACAGGCTGCGCTCGCAGGCAATGCCGCAGGCGTGAATGCGACGGGGAAAACCGTGACGTTGACGCCGCAATCTGGCACCGCGCTGCATGCGGGCGCACAGGCGGACAACATCACGGCAACCATAGCGACGCCGACTGCCACCGGGCCGCTGACGCTGAACACCGGCGACGCAGTGGTGTTATCGCCTTCTGCTTCCGGTCATATCAGCAACCCCGATGCGGTCACGCTGACGCCACAGTCTGGCACCGCACTGCAAGCCGGCGTACAGGCGGACAACATCACGGCGGTCATCGCGGCACCGACTACTACAGGGCCGCTGACGCTGAACACCGACGGTGCGGTGGCGTTACAACCTTCAACCTCCGGCCATGTCAGCAACCCTGATGCCGTTGCGCTGACGTCAACAGGCCAGCGGCCTGATGCGGGCAAGAGCCTGACGCCGGTTAACGTGGACAACACCGCGGCGGGTATCACGATAGCGGGCACGGTGGGCACGCCTGCTGCGTTAGCAACACCGGGCATGGCCGTGATTGATGCACCGAAGCCAACGGTCAGTGCAGACACCCCGCCGGGCGGAACTGCACCTGCTGTACCACAACCTCTCTCTGCCGCAGACTTGCTGAGCGCCATCGGCAACGGGCTGCAAAACCTGAGCACCAACCCGCTTGCCGAGTACCCATTGCCGACCGGCAATAACGGGCTGCTGGTGGTCGACCCGAATGCCGACAGCCGCTACCTGATCCACACCAACCCGAAACTGGAACAGTTGGGGCAGGTCGACAATGCGCTGTTCAGCGATTTGCAGACGCTGCTGGGACAACAGCCGTCAACGGTGGTGCCGGTTGAGACACGCTCGCAGTGGACGCAGGCCGACAAAGTGCTGGGCTCGTCCTACCTGCTGGATAAGCTGAATCTGGATGCGGACCATGATTACCGCTTCCTCGGGGATGCGGAGTTTGATACCCGCTATATCAGCCAGGCGGTATTGAAACAGAGCGGACAGCGTCACCTGAACGGCACGGGCTCCGATTTGGCACAGATGCAAATGCTGCTGGATAACGCGGCGGCGGCGCAAAAAGGCATGAACCTGCAACTGGGCGTCAGCCTGACGCCGGATCAGGTCGCGAACCTCCGCCAGAGTCTGGTCTGGTGGGAAAATATCGAGGTTAACGGTCAGACCGTATTAGCACCGAAGCTGTATCTGGCGCAGGCGGATAAAAGCAACCTGCAGGGCAGCGCGATTGTCGCGAATAAGGTCGAACTGAACGCCGGCGGCAGCGTCACCAACAGCGGGACGCTCAGGGCGGTTGAGGTGCTGGCGATTGCCAGCGGCGACAGGATTGATAACCACGAAGGCGGGCTGATTAAGTCAGACGGCGGCCTGAATCTGGTGGCGCTCAACAACATCACCAACAGCGGCAGCCGGATGGAGGGTAATACGCTGCAGCTCGCCAGCATCAACGGCGATATCATCAACCGCACCGAAAGCCGCACCTTCCAGACCGCGCAGCCGACCTCGTCGCGCAGCGGTACCGGCTCGCTCACGTTCACCGAACTGGGCAAAACCGCTGAAATCGTGGCGGGCAACAGCCTGACGCTCAGCGCGGGCAAGGATATCCGCAACGTAGCGGCCACGCTCAATGCCGGGCAGGACATGGCGCTGAACGCCAAAGGCAATGTGGCGGTTGAGGCGCTGACGCTGACCAATAACCGTGTCGATATCGGTTGGGGCAGCAGCAACACCGCGCTGAATACGGCCGTGCAGGGCAGCACCGTCACGGCGGGCGGTGCGCTGAAGGCGGTCGCGGGTCAGGATATTCAGATTGCTGCCAGCGCGCTTTCCGGCGGCTCGGCGCTGACGCTGGCCGCGGGCAATGATATTCGCCTGACGGCACAGGATACGCTGAAAGAGACGCTGTATCAGGGCGGCAGTACGGCGCAGCGTCGTACGCAGGAGGTGGCTAACAGCCAGCTGCTGAGCGGCGGCGAGTTGAGTCTGGTGGCCGGGCGGGATGTGCTGTCCGAGGCGGCCAGCCTGAACGCCAAAGGCACGGCGACACTGGCGGCAGGACGCGACCTGAATCTGCTGTCTGAAACCGAAGAAACCTACAGCGGCAATTGGTGGAACCGCCACGCCGACTGGCAGCAAAGTATCACCCAGCAGAGTACTGAGCTGACGGCTGGAAAAGGTCTGAACCTGCAGGCAGGCAGAGATATCAATCTGCAGGCGGCGCAGGGCGTGGCGAGCGGTGCAGTGACGGCACAGGCGGGCAACAACATCAATCTGCTATCGGCGACCGAAACGCAGCACACCTTCTTTGAAGAAACCCAGGTCAAGAAGAAACGGCTCTCGAAGACGGTGACGCATACCCTGCAGGAAACGTTGCAGACGAATGAGAAAGGCAGCCTGCTGTCGGGTGACAGCGTCACGCTGGCAGCCAGTCAGGATATCAACCTGCAGGGCTCTTCGGTGGTCGGTGACAAACAGGTGACGCTGCTGGCGAACAACGACGTCAACACCGCTGCCAGCGTAGAGAACTACCAGAATTATGAAGAGCACAGCAAGAAAAAGAGCGGGCTGTTCAGCGGCGGCGGCATTGGCTTTACCATCGGCTCAACGTCAACCAGCCAGAAACTGCGTGACCAGGCGGCGACCCAAAGCCAGAGCATCAGCACCCTCGGCAGCACGACTGATTCGGTGACGGTGAAGGCCGGAAACGATGTCAGCATCAGCGGCACCGACATAGTGGCCGGGAAGGACATTCTCCTGCAGGGCAACAACGTCACCCTCGACCCGGGCTACGACACGCGCAAACAGCAGCAGGAGTTTGAGCAGAAAAGCGCGGGACTGACCGTGGCGCTGTCCGGCGTGGTGGGCTCGGCGCTCAACAGCGCGGTGCAGAGTATTCAGGCGGCGAAAAGTGAAAGCGATGGCCGACTGGCGCTGCTGCAGGGCATGAAGGCCGGGCTGGCCGGGTATCAGGCCTATCAGGGCAGTCAGTCCGAGCTGAACAACAAGGGGGAAGCCTCTTTTGTCGGCGTCAGCATTTCGCTCGGGGCGCAGAACTCACGCTCTAGCCAGACCAGCGAGCAGAAACAGAGTTTTGGCTCGACGCTGAATGCGGCCGGGGATATCGGTATCGAATCGCGCACCGGGGATATCACGGTCGCGGGCAGCCAGCTTAAGGCGGGCGGGGATGTTCTGATGAACGCGGCGCAGGATATCCACCTGCTCTCAGCCCGTAATAGTGAAGCGCTGAGTGGCAAAAACAGCAGCAGCGGCGGCAATATCGGCGTCAGTCTGGGCTTAAGCAACGGCAGCGCGGGGCTCAGCATTTTCGCCAACGTCAATGCGGCGAAAGGGCGGGAAACCGGCACGGGCAACACCTGGTCAGAAACCACGGTGGATGCGGGCAACCACGTCACGCTGAAAAGCGAGCGCGACACGCGGCTGACGGGCGCGCAGGTGAGCGGTGAACGCATTGATGTTGACGCCGGGCGTAACCTGCTGCTGCAAAGTCAGCAGGACAGCGACCGCTATGATTCCAAACAGGTGAGCGGGTCGGCGGGCGGCAGCTTTACCTGGGGCGGCGGGGGCGGCAGCGGCTATATCAGCCTCAGCAAGGACAAGATGCACAGCAATTATGACAGCGTGCAGCAGCAGACGGGGCTCTTTGCCGGTAAAGACGGATTTGGTATAAAGACCGGAGAACATACCCAGCTTGATGCCGCCGTCATTGGCTCCACCGCCAGCGCCGAGAAAAACCGGCTGGAAACGGGGACGCTGGGCTGGAGCGGGCTGAACAATAAAGCCGAATTCAAGGTGGAGCACAGTGGCGCCGGGTTCAGCGCCAGCCCGTCCCTGAACGGCAGTATGCTGTCGACGCTGGCGATGAACGTGCCGTCGGCGCTGATGGCGCTGGGGCACAGCGGCAATGCGTCCAGCACCACCTATGCGGCGGTGAGTGACGGCACCCTGCTGCTGCGGGATACGGCGAAGCAGGTGCAGGGCATCGCCACGCTGAGCCGTGACGTTGAGCACGCGAACAACGCGCTCAGCCCGATCTTTAACAAAGAGAAAGAGCAGAAACGCCTGAAGCAGGCGCAGCTGATAGGTGAAATCGGCGCGCAGGTGATGGATATCGTGCGCACGGAGGGCGAGCTGAAGGCGCAGAAAGCCGCAGAGGCCAAGGGCGACGCCACCGTCGAGCGTCCGAAAGAGGGCGATCCGACGCAGAAATGGGAGGAGTATAAAAAGGCGCTGACGGAATCACCGACCTACAAGGCCGAGATGCAGAAATACGGCACAGGCAGTGACTTCCAGCGTGCGGCACAGGCAGCCACGGCGGCGATTCAGGCCCTGGCGGGCGGTGACATCCAGAAAGCGATAGCCAGCGGTGCGTCGCCGTACCTGGCGCAACTGGTGAAAGACGTCACGCTACCGAAGGATGAGAGCAAAATCACGGCGTCGGATATCGCTACAAATGCGATGGCGCACGCGGTGGTGGGCGCGGTGGTCGCGCAGCTGTCGGGTCAGGATGCGGCGGCAGGAGCGATTGGTGCCTCCAGTGGTGAACTGGCCGCCCGTACGATTATGGCCTTGCAATATCCCGGTAAGACGGCGAACGACCTGACGGAAGCGGAAAAGCAGTCGGTCAGCGCGCTCTCGACGCTGGCCGCCGGGCTGGTATCGGGTCTGGCGAGCAACAGCACGGCCTCCGCCGCCAGTGGCGCACAGTCGGGGCGTAATGCGGTGGAGAATAACTATCTTTCCAGTGATATGTATGCGCTGGACAGAAAAGTGAAAGCCGCCAAAGAAAAAGGAGAGGATATTACTCCTATTCTTGAAGAGGCACGTAAGCAGGCAGAAAAAGACAGGGAAAAACAGATAGCATCGTGCCAAGAGAACCCTGATACGTGTGCATTTGGCCGTGAGGTCGCAAATGATGCTTATAATGAATATGTTGAAAATGGATTCTTACAGGGAATTGACCCGGATGTTGCCAGGTTTGTACAGCAGGAGACAGGTAACGATAATGCGGTTATAGACCGATATGCCAGTGAGTTTGGTAAAGGTCTGGCAGTTGTCTCTGAGGGGGCCGCTTTGCTTGCAGGGACCGGCGTTGGTGTGCTTTTACCCGGTAAAGCAGGTGTTTCAGCTAGAGATTCAAAATTAAGCCAATCTAAAATAAATGAGATTGTTAACACTCCAAAAGGACAACGGCCTGAGCCATCAACATACATGTCAAAAGCTGAAATAGATGCGCATTTGGCTAAGTTTGACGATGGGGCTGTGAGGTTTACCTCAATGGGTGATGTGAAAAAGTATGGAACTCTTGGTCCAGATAATGGGTTTGTGATGCCCAAATCTGAATTCGACAAATTGATAAAAGAATCAAGCGGTAATCTCAGAATTGTGGAGAAAAAACTGGGACTAGAGTCGGGCTACTTAGGTAATTCAAATACAGGAGTTTTTTATATCAAGAAGCAAGATATTAAGAATTTAAAAATCCCATCAGGGAATGAACTTGGCGCAAATAAATTTTGGTTGCCAGGAGGAAAAACATCTGGTGGTATTTCTGAGGCTGTAATGGATTTTTCACACAAGCCAAACGCTCAGTTGATTGATTTGAATAAATATAATGGTGGAAAGTGAAATGAATGATATGGATAAATACTACACAATGAAACCATTTTCATATCCTGAAAAGGCACCATTGGTAGATGACGAATTCTCAACCGAGGATTGGTGGAGAGTAAGAAAATTAAATAATTGCCAGTATGTTTTTTTCTGTTTGTCAGGAACTCAGGGTACTGAAGAACAAAAAGTAGAAATTACAGAAAGTGAATACAATGAGCTAATTAATGGTCGTTTAACAGCAAATGATATTTGTTTGAAATATAAAATTGGCTAATGGGATGCTGTAAAGCGTTTTGTGTACGGGTTCCTCTGATTATGTCCCATGTTGGTTACGTTGAATTAAAACATCCCTGTCCTAAAGCAGGGTAGGATTTTGTGTCTATCATTCAATTACTATTACTATATGGATCAGTACTTGTTCATGCTCAATAGTGATGATGACTGTGGTATCGGTCTCAAATCCCGTATCTTCCGGCTAGACACCTTTGGGATGTAGGCTGGGCTTCGGCTGTAATCGCGCGTCATTTCAGTCTGTATGAAATTGAGCACGCGAACAACGCGCTCAGTCCGATCTTTAACAAAGAGAAAGAGCAGAAACGCCTGAAACAGGCGCAGCTGATTGGTGAAATCGGCGCGCAGGTGATGGATATCGTGCGCACGGAAGGCGAGCTGAAGGCGCAGAAAGCGGCGGAGGCCAAGGGCGATACCACCGTCGAGCGTCCGAAAGACGGTGATTTGGCGCAGGAATGGGAAGTCTATAAAAAGGCGCTGACGGAATTGCCGACCATGCAGAAATACGGCACAGGCAGCCACGGCGGCGATCCAGACACTGGCGGGCGGGGACATTCAGAAAGCGATTGCCAGCGGAGCATCGCCGTATCTGGCGCAGTTGGTGAAAGACGTCACGCTACCGAAGGACGAAAGCTGCTAGCGGCGCACAGTCTGGGCGCAATGCGATTGAGAATAATCTCTTTGGTAAAGTGCTGGTTGAAGGATGTGCTATAGCGGCACCATGTCTAACTAAGTTCGATTTTGATGGGCAATCTGGCAAGGCTGCGGATCTGATTCAGTTTAAGTCATTCCAATTATTGAGGACGCATAAATGATCAGTTTTGATAATGCTTTAGAAAAAGCTAATAAATACTTGGAGGGGGATGAACTTCCCGTAGTAATAACGTTGATAGGCCGTTTTGCTGAAGGGTGGTTTTTTTGTTTTCAATCAAGAGAATATCTTGAAACAGGAAAAATATCTGCATTACTTGCAGGTAATGCTCCATTCATAATTGATAAAGATAGTGGTGAAATACACTCATTAGGAACAGCGTATCCTATTGAAAAATATTTGCAGGATTATGAAGAAAAGAAAAATAACCCGAGTTAACAAAATCTCTGTTCCTAAAAAGGCCGGGATTTTTATATCTGCCTGTCAGAACCGGAGTTCTGCCTCAATGAGCTGCTTACCGCGTTAGATGGTGACGATAACTGATTCGGTGATTCGGCGCAGGAATGGGAAGTCTATAAAAGGCGCTGACGGAATCACCGACCATACAAAAATATGGCACAGGCAGGCTGGGATTGCCAGCGGTGCGTCGCCGCATCTGGCGCAACTGGTGAAAGACGTCACGATACCCGAAGGATGAAAGCAAAATCACGGCGTCGGATGTTGCTGAAATCTCCAAGCTGACCAATAAGGCTAGTTTGGATATAATAAATGATATTGGTTCTAATCTTTATAAAGCTGTTGCCGGTAAATTTGCAGGTCAAGGGATTGAAAAAATGGTGTTAGCCGTGGAGATGTATTCTTTAGAATAAAAGGGGATGATGTTGTTGTGACTAAGCCTGATGGTAGTTTTGTTACTATCTCTTAAAGATGGAATTCATAATACATCTGTGAAAAATGTACTCAAGGGCGAACCGAAATGACGAATCCTTTAGCGCAGTATCAAGAATGGACTAGCTATGTTATTGGTGAGAGGCTTTCAGGAGTAAAGGGAGTGATATATTTTTTTGAAACTCCGGACCTTGAACATCCTCAGCAATTACAGCTTATCTTTTCCAATACTGAAAAAGCATTCAGTTTCAGGTGTGGTAAAGATGGTTCAACCCTTGAGTTAACAGACTCTCCTGTTCAGGAGAATGATCTTGGAGAATACGGTAAAGAAATAATTATGGATGTTTCAAGTTCAATGTCATTTGTTGATTATATTGGAAAGCCCCTATTGAAAGTTTATTCGATATTTTCTTCTATAGAGGATGCATATATAGGAGTGAAGCTGGTCTTTGACGGTGATCTGAATTTGATTGTTTTAAATATTGGTGATGAGATAAATATTTTTGGCTCTTTATCATCATGCGAAAATGATGATATAAAGTATCAAGAGTTATAATTTGTTGATCCCGCCCCCTAAAATAGGCCAGGATTTCTTGTCTGTAATTCAACCATAATACGGTTCTGCAGTTGATCGTGCTCAACGATGACAATTACAGGTAATCCTGCCGCTTTCAGCCTGTTCGTGGATGAGTTGCGGTCTGTTATTGTGGGATACGGCAGGATATCGCCACGCTGAGCCGTGACGTTGAGCACGCGAACAACGCGCTCAGCCCGATCTTTAACAAAGAGAACGAGCAGAAACGCCTGAAGCAGGCGCAGCTGATAGGTGAAATCGGTGCGCAGGTGATGGATATCGTGCGCACGGAAGGCGAGCTGAAGGCGCAGAAAGCCGCGGAAGCCAAGGGCGACGCCACCGTCGAGCGTCCGAAAGAGGGCGATCCGACGCAGAAATGGGAGGAGTATAAAAAGGCGCTGACGGAATCACCGACCTACAAGGCCGAGATGCAGAAATACGGCACGGGGAGCGACTTCCAGCGCGCGGCACAGGCGGCGACAGCGGCGATTCAGGCCCTGGCGGGCGGGGACATCCAGAAAGCGATAGCCAGCGGTGCGTCGCCGTACCTGGCGCAACTGGTGAAAGACGTCACGCTACCGAAGGATGAGAGCAAAATCACGGCGTCGGATATCGCTACAAATGCGATGGCGCACGCGGTGGTGGGGGCGGTGGTTGCGCAGGTGTCGGGTCAGGATGCGGCGGCAGGAGCGATTGGTGCCTCAAGCGGTGAACTGGCCGCCCGTACGATTATGGCCTTGCAATATCCCGGTAAGACGGCGAACGACCTGACGGAAGCGGAAAAGCAGTCGGTCAGCGCGCTTTCCACGCTGGCCTCTGGGCTGGTATCCGGTCTGGCGAGCAACAGCACGGTTTCCGCAGCCAGCGGTGCACAGTCCGGGCGTAATGCGGTTGAGAATAACTCGCTTACCGGGGATAAGGGGCGAGAGTTACTGAAAGAAAGTAAGGAATGGTGGAAAAAACAGGTCCGCGACAAGCTGGGTGAAGGCACTACATCGGCTATTGCGAACAGTATTATCAATGCTGTCGCTGATACTGGTGATGCTGCATTAGGTGGAACAGATTATGTTGCGGATGGTGCGATGGCACTGGCGTCATGTGCTGTCGGAGATGGTTATTGTAATAAGGCTTTAAGCGATCTGGCAGGTAAAAACCAGGCAGCAGCCGACTCGGTGAAAGCGCTGATGAAGAGTGAAACCTGGTCAGCAGTAGCCGACATGATCAAACAGGCGTCTGGTGGCAATCAGGCCGCGCTGGAAGCGACAGGCGGAATATTGGCGAGCATATTTTTACCTGGTAAGAAAGTGCCGGAGTTCGGTGCTGTACTGGGAAAAACAGAAAAGCTGGTCAAGAATGCAGATGGTATTTACGAAATAAAAGTCAATGTTACACCGCTGGAAGGACATGACCGACTTAATACACCGGATCTGGGAGGGAACGGTAAACTAAAACCGGCGGAAGCCGCATCTGCCGCACAATTAGAGCCTACTCTTGGTATAATGGAACGTTATACGCCACCACCAGAGATGATTACTGATAAAACACCTGATTTTGTAATTACGTCAGGCCCCAATAAAGGTAAAACCGTTGATGCCATGTATACGACCGATAGACTGTCACAGAAAGAAATAGACGGATTAAATAAGTTTTATGAGAAAAACATGATTTCTGGGAATGGACAAAAAGTAATTCAAGAACATTTGCAAAAAGCTGATTTTGTTTCTGTTGATTTTAGAGTGCTAACGCCTGCCAACCAAAATGTTTTCATGAATTATATAAAAACACTGCCTAAATCACAGCAAGCCAAAGTTATAATTATGAGGTAATGATATGGGAGCAAGTATTTTTTTTCGTAGAGATGAAACTATCGAAAAACCTGAAGATAGATTGACTTCTGCATTTATTCATAGCAGCTATTGGGATGCTTTTGGCGATCTGCTGGATACTGTGCTTTTACCAGACTATCCCCAACTTCATGAAATAATTAAATCTGAAGAAGGTGAATATCTAAAGTTTTATTCATTTGTTGAGTTAGATAAGGTGAGTTTTAATCAAGCTGTTAAGCTAATCAGAGATTATATTGGAAAGCAGCAAAATCCGACAAAATGGCAAAAGATGGCGAGTGTTGTGTGGGAAGATGTTGCAGAACCTTACATTATTCAGGATGAGCGTTATGACGTTAATTCATGAATAAAATAGCGGCTAGTTAGACTGATGTATTTTATTAAATTGACTAAAACTCTGGCTCCTAAAAGGCTGGGATTTTCTTGTCTGTCATTCAGCCACAATGTGTATCAGCAGTTGTCTTTTTTCAACTGTGATAATGACCGAGGTATCCGTCCCAAATCCAGTGGCGCTTGGTACTGGACATCGCTACGCTGAGCCGTGACGTTGAGCACGCGAACAACGCGCTCAGCCCGATCTTTAACAAAGAGAAAGAGCAGAAACGCCTGAAACAGGCGCAGCTGATTGGTGAAATCGGTGCGCAGGTGATGGATATCGTGCGCACGGAAGGCGAGCTGAAAGCGCAGAAAGCCGCGGAAGCCAAGGGCGACGCCACCGTCGAGCGTCCGAAAGACGGTGATCCGGTCGCGATGTGGGAGGACTATAAAAAGGCGCTGACGGAATCACCGACCTACAAGGCCGAGATGCAGAAATACGGCACGGGGAGCGACTTCCAGCGCGCGGCACAGGCGGCGACGGCGGCGATTCAGGCCCTGGCGGGCGGTGACATCCAGAAAGCGATAGCCAGCGGTGCGTCGCCGTACCTGGCGCAACTGGTGAAAGACGTCACGCTACCGAAGGATGAGAGCAAAATCACGGCGTCGGATATCGCGGCCAATGCCATGGCGCACGCGGTGGTGGGGGCGGTGGTCGCGCAGCTGTCGGGTCAGGACGCGGCGGCAGGAGCGATTGGTGCCTCCAGCGGTGAACTGGCCGCCCGTACGATTATGGCCACACAATATCCCGGCAAGACGGCGAACGACCTGACGGAAGCGGAAAAACAGTCGGTCAGCGCGCTCTCGACGCTGGCCGCCGGGCTGGTATCGGGTCTGGCGAGCAACAGCACGGCCTCCGCCGCCAGCGGCGCACAGTCCGGGCGCAATGCGGTTGAGAATAATGCTTTGGGAGCAGATGCCGGGACGGCGTTAGGGTTCTGGTTAGGCAAAAGCGACGAATGTGGTGTTGCCTGTAAGGCGGAGATTGCGAAAGGCGTTGCTGAGGGTAATCTCATAGTATCAGCCGGTGTGGCTGGCGTTGCCGGAGGCGCAATGATTGTGGGGGCCACGCCGGAAATTGTGGCGGCGGCAAAAGCGGCATTGGAAGGGTGTAAGGCTGCGCCGACGATTTGTCTGAACAATGCCGGATTGCAGGTAGCGGAAGCTGTCACTCTGGGAGGTGTGGGTGCTGCTGGGGCTATCGGGGTTGGCAGGACGGTTGCAGAAGCAACGGTGGCTAAGGCTGAAGCTGTGGCGGCTAATGCAGCAAGAAATGCTAACAATGCTGCGAGTTATGCTGGCTTGAAAATGGACTTAAAAACACCTGAAGCAGCCAATGAGGTTGTGGACAGTTTACGTAGGATAGGGCAACTGCCTCCGAATTACGTAAATAAGGCGCAGGCTAGGGCTAATGGATGGAAGCCAGGGAAAGCCTTAAATAATACGAATCCTGACAGTCAGTTAGGGAGAGATATCTTTGAAAACTCAAATAACTTATTACCTTCGGCACCGGGTAGGATGTGGCAAGAGGCAGATATAGGATTAAAAAACACTATGTCAAGAAGTAACCAGCCGGGGACAAGATTATTATATTCAAATGATGGTTTGCTTTATATCACAACAGATCACTATGAGACTGCGATCTCAATAGGCAAATGGAAATAAGTATGAGTGAAATAATTTTGGATGGGGTAAGTATAGAAACTGAGCTTGACTTCCATAATGCTATGTCTGACTTATTAGATTTTGGTCCTTATTATGGGCGAAATTTAGACGCTCTTAGGGATCGGTTAAGTAATGATGTAGAAAGGCCCGTAAAAATAGTCTGGGTGAATTCTGATTATTCAAAGAGTTGCCTTGGTGAGTGTTTTAATAAAATTGTTCAAATCTTCGAGCAGACGAAACAACAAGATATCCAATTTAACTGGGATGAGAAATTTGATTATATCTTAAAGTAAAAGAATCCCAGCCCTCAGAGGCTGGGATTCTTTTTGTGCCCAGAAAACCCCCAGCTAGGCTGGGGGTTCAGTAAAGCTTTCAGCTTTTAGCCAGTTATAAAAACCCCTTTTGATTTGTTAAAACAGTTTGCGGTCTGGCAACTGCAAACGTTCAACAAGAAATCAAAAGGGGGTCCCAATGAGGGACGAAAAGAGCTTAGCGCACACCCGATGGAACTGTAAATATCACATAGTTTTTGCGCCGAAGTACCGAAGGCAGGTGTTCTACGGGGAAAAACGCAGGGCGATAGGCAGTATTTTAAGAAAGCTGTGCGAATGGAAAAACGTGAATATTCTGGAAGCGGAATGCTGTGCGGATCACATCCATATGCTTCTGGAAATCCCACCGAAGATGAGTGTCTCGGGATTTATGGGGTACCTGAAGGGAAAGAGCAGCCTAATGCTTTATGAGCAGTTTGGCGATTTGAAGTTCAAATACCGTAACAGGGAATTTTGTTGCCGAGGGTATTACGTTGATACGGTAGGTAAAAACACGGTCAGGATACAAGAATACATAAAGCACCAACTTGATGGTGGGTATGCTACAACTGAACAAAATGTGGGGCGTAATGAAACTGCTGTATATAAAAATGAAGCACAGATTAAAATTCCAGAAAATACAAAAATTAATATAGGGATCGTTGGTGAACAAAGACCGGGTAGCGAAAAACCAAAATATGATGGTGGGGCTGTCAAATTTTAATGCCACTAGATTATCCCTTAAAATGGGTAAAATCGGTGCGTGACGGTAAGACTGGTAAAGTCTATACCTATGATGAGTTTAGAAAAGCGTTTCCTGACCAAGTAACAAAGAAAAGGTGAACAGATGTTAACGGAAAATGATATGCAGGATATATCAAGGCTTATAGCATTGTTAAATAAGGTCATTGAGTATGTTGTTGAAAAAGAAAGTCGTGACTCGCTTTGTAAGGGGATCCTTAAATCTTTAAGAATACTTGAAAGTAAGCAACGTAATGGATTTCCAAATTTATATAATTATATCATGGATGATTTTAGAATGATGGTTGATCGAGGGTATTACGGTGAGCAACGGATAGATGAAATAACAAATGAAGTATGTGAAATAATAGACTCAAATGCTTTGTTTTATAAATAGTCAACAATGAGATCACGGCCCCTAAAAAAGGCCGGGATTTTTTTGTCAGCCAGTCAGAAGCGCAGTTCAGTCTCAATCACCAGCCGCCCGTGCTCAACGGTGACAATCACCGTCTGTCCGGTGTTACAGCCTAGGTCTTCCAGCCGCTTGCCGCTGAGCTTAAGCTGGGGGCTGGGCGGTTTTTTGCCGCCGTTGGGGACGTAACCGACGGTGTAATGCTGCCGGGGCTTTTTTACTTCAGTTGTGCAGGAGGGATGACTGACGTTGAGCACGCGAACAACGCGCTCAGCCCGATCAGGCGTATTGCTAGGATCTCACTTTGCCGATCCTCAGACTCAATCACCAGCGTACCATGTTCAACGGTAACGTATAGAATATCAGGGCCATAGAGCGTTTCCTTCTTTACTCAGGGCAGTAAGAATAATGCTGCTGACGCTGGCCTAAAACTATATTTTCTGCAATTTTCCCCCACATGTAAGATGGGTTGGAATACATCGGGAAGTGTCCGCAGTGAGGGACTTCTGCTAGTAAAACACCGTGTTTCTCTATATTTTCGAGATAGCTCAGGGAGCGATTCTGTTCACCAAACATGAACATTTTAGGGAATGGCAGCTTGAGAAATTTGTCCATCAATGCGCCGTGATCGGATAGATGAACCATCGAGCTAAAAATGCCTTTTACCACGTCGACGTGTACTTTATTTGGTAAATTAGCTGCGTAGAGTGCGCTGGAAAAATAAGGCGAAAAACGTGTTCTTTCAATGAAGTTTTCAAAAAAATCACCAGCGTTATCACTAGGATAATTTATAATCTGACGGCTCAAAAAACAATCTTCGGGTGCGATGTTTCCCTCTATATTGGTAAAAGATAATACGCGTTCGGGGTTCTGATCTGCCAAGAGTAATGCGGTTAATCCGCCCATCGAATGGCCGACTAAATGACATTCTCGAAATCCCATTGCATCCAGCATGGAAAGTGCCGTTTTTACAAGAAAGGGGATGGAAACCGACGTAACATCGTTACATTGTGTTTCACCACATCCCGGTGCGTCATAAGCCAGAAAAGGATGACCATCGAACTCAGGGTGTAGAACGATATCTGCGTAGTCCTCCTTAGTCGAGCCGAATCCATGTAAAAACACAATCGGTGCTTTTTCTCCATGACGTGCTATGGCTGAGATAGTGACATGAATTCCATCGATTAATTTAGAGAACTGCTGTTTCTCAAAAGGAGCCATGGTGACCTTAAATAGGGGGAAATTGGCTACTTTCATCTGTCTGTATTGATATGTAAATTCGTTTTTATGTATCTGTATGATACTAAAATAAGAATAGAACTTTACATTCCACTCGCATAGTGTTGATTGGTCTATCAGGCGGAGGCAATACATTGAGTAAAATCGATTATAGATTAATCAAGCAATTGTACTTATTCCTTGCTGTTGCTGAAGAAGAGCATTTTGGTCGGGCGGCAGCGCGACTTGGGATGTCTCAGCCTCCGCTGACTGAACAGATAAAAATACTCGAGCAATCTTTGAAGTTAACATTATTCGAACGTTCACGGCGTGGGACGGCCCTTAGCCCTGCCGGAAAAGCTATTTTGCCGCAGGTCAAAAGATTTGTTGACCATATGGCATCGTTAGAAAAAATGGTGAAAGAAGTTGCTCAGGGAAAGGTCGGTGTGATTCATATAGGTGCAATTACATCGGCGATGTTTGATGTTGTCCCTGAATTTCTGAATTATTTTAAACATCACTACCCCGACGTAACTGTTTTTGTTAATGAGATCGACAGTGCTGAAGCTATTTCATCATTATTATCTGGCAAATTGGACATGGCTTTTGTCAGGGTCGAGGGGGATATTGGACAGACGCTGAAATCTATACCGCTGACAGAAGATTTATTGGGAGTCGCATTGCCTGTAGAACATCCTATGGCCTGTAATGATGAAATTCGGCTTGGCGATCTGAAAGATGAAGCATTCGTTATGTCATCACGACGTGTGAACCCGACATATTTTGATATATTGACCTCGGCTTGCAGAGAAAATGGTTTTAATCCACGAATTCTGTATGAAGTTCGTTCAGTGACGGCACAAATTGCTTATGTGAGTTGTGGGCAAGGTGCTGCTCTTGTCCCTTTGAGCATGAGTCGTTTTATTCCTGGCAATGTCCGTTTAATTCCTCTTAAAGAATCAATAAAAATAGTAACAGCCGCTTTAGTCTGGAATCCTGGTAACGGTCACCCTCTTGTTGAATATGGGGTTAAATGGCTAACGCAATACGTGGCTAATAAGAAATCCGTATTAACCTATTAGGTAATTGGTATTTCACTTTATTACTTAACCTCTCCACAATGTCGTATGCCACAGACATTTAGGATGAAATACGATTGTGAACAGTTATCTGAGTTTTGCCGCTATTGCACTGACCGTTGTTTTCATGCCAGGGCCAGGAACACTAAAGTCGATCGCCAACTCAATAAACTATGGACTAAAAGGGTCTATCGTTGGCATTTCTGGATTAACCATCGGTGTCTGTGCGGTTGCCGGGCTCTCTGCAACCAGTCTGGGGTTGCTCCTTGTCTCATCACCACGTGCCTTTAAGGCCATCTCTTATTGCGGTGCTCTTTATTTGTTCTATCTTGGTGTGAAGTTGTGGTTTACTCAAAGTAAAGTTATGACGATTGAGAATGCGAAAGTCGTTAGAAAAAGACGTATTTTCACAGAAGGCGTGCTCTTACAGTTTACGAACCCAAATGCTATCTTGTTTTTCTTTTCTATTTTTCCTCACTTTATCGATAGTCGACAGGATTACTTACTGCAATTTTTATCTCTGGTGGGAATCTTCTGTTTAGCGTTTGTCTGCGCGCATGCAACATATGCGACGATTGCCTATAAGGCGAAGTCTATTTTTAGCCGTGAAGATAATACGCTGCTGAATAGAATCAATGCTGTGTTCTTTATTTTATTATCTGTTTATCTGGCAAGCAGCTCTTAGCGTAATCACATACATCCCGAACCATGATAGATATAATGTGAATATTAACAGTATTTCATTATTACGTCGGCGGTTGATAGGTATCCACTTTTAAGCGAATAGCAATAATCCCCAGAGTTTATTTTAATGAAAAAATGAGAGGGGGGTAATCCTAATGTTTTCATTTTGTTATGATATCAAACAACATCATTTAAAGTGAAATTATTAATCAAGGTAAGTAATGCAATGCTATCTTATTTTTACCCGCTATGTTAAACCTGTACCGAATACAATAATTCCCTTTTTATCCATTCAATATTTTTAACTATATTGTTCGCTTTTTCTTCGTATGTGTTTTTATTTAATCCTGTAAACTCAATACTTAATTCCCCTAGTAGAAGCAGGGAAATCTGCCTCGGATGGTCGATATAACGACGATGGCTCATACGTTTCTATTCTGATTTTATTTTTGACGATCGCCTATCGTCGATCTAATCCTGCGCGTCGCGGCTTGCGATCCGCTGGTCATACCGTTGCCGTTTTAACGGCGGATAGTTGTCGTTTGCCGGTACGGGTTTTATTCATTAAGTGAAGGAAATCACAATGCAATACACTGGGAAGTACCTGAAGAAAACAGTGCTGATGCTGGCTATGATGGCCGGTCTCAGCGTCGGGCAAAGTCAGGCTGGCGTCGAAATTGAGACGCGCTCGCTGGATCAAATCTATAAGAGCGCGTTGAGAGAAGGCGGAACGGTTACCGTTTATGCTGGCGGTGACGTGCAGTCGCAGCAGGCTGGTTTCAAGCGGGCATTTGAGACACGTTTTCCTGGCATGAAACTAAATGTGATTGTCGATTACAGCAAATACCATGATGCCCGTATCGATAATCAACTGGCGACTGGCACTCTGATTCCTGATGTGGTGCAACTGCAAACGGTGCAGAATTTCCCACGCTGGAAAAAGGAAGGGGTGCTGCTGAACTACAAAGCGCGTGGCTGGGATAAAATCTATCCGGAATTTCGTGATGCCGATGGTGCCTGGACCGGTGCCTATGTCATCGCATTCAGTAATTTGGTCAACACCCAGCTTCTGGATGAAAAATCCTGGCCGCGTGAAGCTAATGATTACCTTCGTCCCAATCTGAGAGGTAATTTGATTCTGGCCTATCCTAATGACGACGATGCGGTGCTGTTCTGGTACAAGCTGGTCGTGGATAAATACGGCTGGGATTTTGTTAAAAAACTACAGGAGCAGGACCCCGTCTACGTGCGCGGCACTAATGTCCCCGGTGCTGAAATCGCGACGGGAAAATATAGCGCAACGTTTACCAGCTCCGGCGCGCTCGTTCCGGCTGCGGATGCAGTGACCCGCTTTGTGCTGCCGAAGTCCGATCCTTTTGTTTCCTGGGCGCAACGCGCCGCTATCTTCAAACAGGCTAAACACCCAGAAAGCGCCAAGCTGTACCTGAGCTGGGTACTGGATCCGCAAACGCAAACTCAGGTTTCGCGTATGTGGTCTGTGCGTACTGACGTTGCGCCGCCAGAGGGTTACAAGCCTATCTGGGAATACCGTAACACCCGCCCGCAGGCGTTTGCTGATTTCATGTACGATCGCGGTGCGGTCGAACGTTTCCGCGCACAAATGAGCCTGTATGTCGGCGAAGCGAAAGGCGAACCTACGCCGGGCTGGCTTGGCGTGCACCCAGAGGTGCCTTTGGTTAACTAACGTTTGAAATTATTGCGTTACTTCATGTCGGCCGCGTTCATCGTGGCCGGCATTGCATCCTGTAAGTTCCACGTGTTAAGTACCCCTCGATTAAGCACTACGCGATTAAATATCAAGCCCGATAATGGTGGTCTTGTTCGATGAAGGGTTGAGTAGGGTAAGCAAGAGAAGATTGCCAATGGCAGCGAACCGCCATTGGCGTGTTGAGGATTAACGCTTACTTCTTATTGTTGGGTTTCAAGGTTTCGCCAACGTTCAGCAGGAAGATCTCGTTATCGCGAGTAGATATGCGAGTTGAACCGTCTTCCATGCGGTAGCCGCCCTCGGTGAAGCCGGCACCATTCAGGAATGGGGCAACGGACTGTGGCTGATTGCGTACCGCGGCTTCCAGCGCTAACAGGGCATAAGGCTCGATGGTATCGACATCCGCATATTGTCTGTTGGGATCGGCCATAAAGAAGCCGTTCTTATAACGTGTGCTGATAATGTTATCGCCCACTTTTTCCGCCAGCGACAGATAGTCTTTCACTTTGCTCGCCTGATACAGATCCAGCAGCGCGAACAGGGCGTAAGGATCGTTGTTCTTGGTTGCGAGATCCACTTTGACGTCTTTACCCGCCGCTGAACCTAACTCACCCAACCCCTGTGCGCGAGCGATGCCGCGTGCGACACGCCACAGTTCGGCGTCCGGTAAAACGGTATAGGCGCGAGCATACGACAGCAGGAATGAGTTATCTGCGGGATAAGGCTTGATCACCGTGCCTTTTTTACCGTAGTAACCATCACGTGGCAGGACGTAGTTGGAGAGATCTTTGCCGTTAGCGAGCATCGGGCGGAACGTGTTATCCGACTCGTTATAGGCGTACTTGGCAAAGGCTTTCAGGCCATCAGTTGTCCAGGTCAGAAGTTCTTTGCCTTCCGCGCCTAAATCTTTACCCAACTGGAGCTGCATAAGCGCATTTTCGGAATAGATCGTACTGGTGCGTCCTTTCAGCATCATATTGCCTTCCAGCGCGGTAGGGCCGAACTCTGGGCCAAACTGACGCTGGGCGCGATCGCCATATTTGGAATGCGTATCGGCATCGTCGGTGGTTTCTTCGCGCTTCAGCGCCTGCGTAAATTGATACACGCCAAGCCCGGTCGCTTTATCCCGCGGCAGCACATACTGCTGTGCAAGACGTTTTGCCCAGACCAGCGCGCCGTCTTCTTTATTGTATTTGTACAGTAGCGAGGCGGAATAGATCAGATCGTTACCCGCATTCAGGAAACTGAGGCCTTTGGTGGCGAAGAAAGGCGGCTGTTGCTCAAACGGACTTTGCCAGAGCGCGCCCATTTTTTGCCCGTATTTACCGTGGCGACTGGTTTCCATGATTTTCCAGTCATAAACGTGCGCATTCCAGAAACCGCGAATAAAGCGCGCGGTGGCCTCTTTATCAACGCTGAACATCAAATCGTAGTAGGGATAGGCATTTTTCAGCTCATGCACCATCTCTTTTTCGCTCGGGCCTTCCGGTTGCAGCGTTTTTAAATCAACGAAACGGTGACCGCCCCAAATCAGCAGGCCGCTCTCATCCTGATAGTGTTGGAAGTGATACTTCACAATCGCTTCGGCACGCTGCTTATAGCTGGGGTTGCCGCTCAGGTTACTTAACCCGACCAGCACGCGCATCAGGTTTTGCTGCGCGGAGAAGTTAGATAACACAGCGTGGCGGCCGTCAGGGAAGATCCACTCCATCTGCTTGCCAGTACGCGGATCGATACCATCGGCGAGCAATGGCGTGGGTGATTGGCCGTGATACTGGTCGCCGGCTTTGGTCAGCACGTTGTCAACATACTGATTGACGATAGTGAGACGGTCTGGTGTAGCGGCGCTGGCCTGTAAAGCAACCAGACCCGCAAGAAGCGACAGCGCAAATTTTTTCATTTTATCTACCTGTATAGCTTTTGTAATAAAGGGATCCTGCTTGATGAACAGGATCCCCGAGAAACATGGCATAGTCGTCAGCTATTGTTAGAAAGCTAAGTCGTTGTTAGAACGTATAGGTGAAGCCGACTTTCCCTTTTCCTTCACGCGATTTTACATCACGCCCGCTGGCGACATCTTCAACGCCAACGTGTGCCGTCCAGTTGTCGTTGATGGTGTAAGACACATCAAAATCCTGCTGATAGTCATGCTTTTTGTTGTTTTGCAGCACATAATCTGCGTGATAGTAGTAAGCGGTGTACGCCAGCGTGAAGTTATCGAAACCTTTGTAGGCCACGCCCGCTTCATAGCGGTGACGGTGGGTGTCATCATCCGTGGTGGTGCGCTTGCTGCGGGTGATTTTTCTGAGGTCATAGCGATATTGCGCATGAAGATCCGTCTTGTCAGTTACAGACCAGGTCAGTTTCAGACCTGGCGTATAGCGTGCGCCGGAACTCTGGCTGGCACCGATATCGCCTACGGTGCCTTCACCGCTGGTGCCGCCGGAGTAGAAGCGTGCTTCCAGATTCGGCGTTAAGGTTAGTTCAGGTGTTAAGCTGTAGGCATAGCCAGTATAAAAAGCATAAGAATTCGAAACGACGTCATCGATGGTCAGATCTTTATTCTTATTATAAAAGTTCAGCTCGACGCCAACGTACAGGCCATTATCCATAAAATGCCGCATGCCAATTTGATCACCGTGGTAGCGATTCATCGTTCCCCAGCTATGTTCATAGCTGAGTTTGGTATCAGAGGCAGAGGCGGAAATAGCATAAATTTGGGCAAAGAGAATACCGGCCACAAGGTAGCGTTTTTTCATTATAGGCACCATTAATATTGGTCGTTAATTGTGAAAACTGTGCGCTGATAGACAAAATTCATTCATGAATTTATTTTTCCCTCAACGCGGCACGAAATACGGCGTGTTTCCTTTATAAAATTCGGTATTTCTTAGAAAACGTAGTTGAAACCAACCTTGATTTTCCCCTGACGGCTTGATGATGTGCTGGATTGACTAATATCATCATACTCAATGTAAGGAGTTAGCTGTTTGTTTAACTTATATTGAACTTTGAACTGATGCTCATAGTCCGTTTTACCATTGTCATAGACGGCGTATTCTCTTTCCGTGAATTCACCCTTGCTATATTTATACGATTTTGTGGTGTTATCACCGATATAGTAGTTAAAGACGTAAGTCAGATTAATATTATCAAAACCAGAATACGTTACCCCAGCATCCAGACGGTGGCGTCCAGTGTCGGATTTTGACAAATAAGATTCCCCTGCGTGACCATATTTATCTGACGTGGAAATGGTCGAATAACGCGAGCTACGTGTCGGTTTCTTATATTCATAACGGTAGCGGCCATAGGTGGACCAGTCGCTGTTAATTCGGTAGTTATATTTCAGCCCCGGCTGATACATCATGCTGGCATTGCCGATGGAGAATTCAAAGCTAGGGGTTAAGGTGGCGGCCTTGCTTAGCTTGAAGTCCTTACCGATCACCATGCCGCCAGAGCCGCCCTGCATGTCATCATAGGCAACGTCGTAGTTGCTGTTCCCGCCTGCTGACGTACTGAATTTGACTTCGTATGACCAGCCGTTGGTTTTCTTGTGAATAAGCTTGATGGAGTCTGCGTGGCGGCGGTCTTCCGTCTTCCAGTTATGTTCGTACTGAAAGGTCGTTTTGCCGTCGGTTTCTGCCTGAGTGAGGAAAGGAGCGAATCCGGCACAAACGATGAGTAGGTTACGTGTGTATATTTTCATTCTGTCTTTCTCTTTCTTGATGAATAAATAATATTATTGGCGAGTGCAGTCTCTATCTTTAAAACCAGACAGTGGATGCCATTTCTTGGGCGTAAAAATAGAATCACCAGAAATGATGATGACGCCATTAATAATGTCAGACAGGGCGAAATCCCTGGTCAATCAGTTTTTTATCAATTCATTTACGCTTCCTTATATACGACGTTGCTTATGCGTCTTTCAATCAGCGAAATGGCTTATGCTGATGAGTGAATGTCGATAATTTACACCGCTTACTGGTTGTCCTAATTATCAGCAGACTTGATAATTAGGTCGTGTGGCATTATGGTGAAAAGGAAACGATGTTTCATTTATACGGATCACACATTTGGTTACTCTTTGAAATTTTTTGTAATCATTTCGTCTGGTTATTGTAAGAGCAAGGAAGGGCGGTAACGACGATCGTTGTTGTCAGGTTGGGAGATGTATCTCTTGATCGTTAATGATGATGGTGATATGTAATTGAACAGTCGTTAACCGGTTATCTGTCTTATTCTCTGCATCATTCCGTGAATATTCTGCGGAAAGCGATTTCCATAAAAATGAATAAGCGACCAATAGCCATCAAATACTCCTGAATATTTTCAGGGAACCTATCGCGTTTTCATTCCACTCACTTATACCCGTCATCCTGCGAGCGGCACGCTTGCTGGCCTTTCTGTGCTCGAATGACGCGGGAGACTCGTTTGTTAGGCCTGATGACAGCAGAATGGAGACAGTAATGATCAATCGTATTGATAACGGAAACCGGTGGGGAAATGCCGCGTCTTTGCCTGCGCAACACAATACAGAAGCGAATCGGCAGGGGGGGCAAACGGCGGCATTGCCCACTGCACGGTCGGGTTCGCGCTCAATCGATTTTGGCGACGCGTCGCCGAGCCTGTCGCCAGTGCCTTCTGGCCTGAGAGCAATGGCACCTGCGCGTGTGCCGCCAACTATGCAAATTGCCGACAGTTCACTGATTGCGGAACCCAAGCCTCCCGTCGATCTTCAGGCGATAGATAGCTCGGAGCACAGTAACGCCAGAGCATTGGAAAAGTGGTCGGCATTGTTGAGCGATCTGCCGGAAAATGAACGCGAAAAGGCGGCAAAGGCGCTGAATCGCCCGCTGGCAGCGGCGAAAATGTTACAAGAGGGCGGCACGAACGCGGAAAAAGCGCTTGTCTATCTGCGTGAAAATCCGGCGATCTACACGGCGATGGATACGGCAAAGGATGGCGGTAGAGCCGACGGACATATCTCGAATCGGGATACCAAATCCTTTATTAAAAGCATGGAGCGACGTGCCAGCGATGCCAGCCATGCTGTGCAGGAATATCGGGAAAAAAATCCGACAGCCGATGCACAGTCGCTGCGGTTAGTGCAATCTTCCGCGCTTTTGCTCGCCAACGAGCCGCTGCTTAATGCTGCCGATGCCAAAAAATCCTACACGCATTCTCCGCCGCAAAAGAACGATCGCACCAGCACCCTGACCGATCTGAACGCGATTATTACCGACAACCCGACGCTGTCACCTCAGCTAAAAACGGCTGCCCGACTGTGGTCTAATCCCGGGCTGTTCGGGATTCTGGAACATGCGGATGTCAAAGGGGAGAAACTGGCGCGAGTCCCACATGATGGCAAACTGATGATGAAGGACATGAAAAGCTGGATCCGCGAACAGGCACCAGTGAACCGTCAGGAAGCGGCAGATACGCTACACAACGCGGCTGCGCTGGGGTTGGCGGCAAAAACTGATATCAGTACGTTGAATGAAGCGGTTTTTACCCGACCGCAGCAGTACAGCGGGGCGCAAAAGTCGGCGACGTTGGTCAAACTGCAACAGACGCTGGAGCAGGTGATGGCGGGGCGCGAGTACCGGAATACCGAAGAAACGGAAAAGGTGTTAAATCAACGTATTGAAGCGCTACAGAAAGACGGGGATGTGATTCAGCATTTTGAGCAGGCAGTGCCGCGTGAAATCAACACCATTTTACTGTCCGATCCGCTGCTTGCGCAGGCGGCGATGAGCCAACGTTTCTCTACGATATCACCGACCGCGCTGCGAACGGTTGGACTTGATGCTTCCCCCTCGGCTGCATTACATGAGGGGACAGGAGTAAAAAGCGATGCGCAGGCGGTGAAAGAGGCCGGGCGCAGCGTGATGAGTTTTGCTAAATCGTCGCTACATGCAGAGGATTTAACCAAGGCGGCGGGGAGTAAAACGGCCATTGGGCTGGCTGGTAAAGCGGGCGCAGCGATTGCCGGAAAAGTCGTGGGTGCTATCGCGGGTGAGGCCGCCGGTGCTGCTGCCGCCTCTGCCGTTGGTGCGGCCGCAGGGCCGGTGGGATGGGCGGTGAGTGGGGCGCTCAGCATCGGTATGGGGATTGCGGAACTGGTGAATTTTTTCAATGCCAAAAGCAAACTCAAGAACCGGCGGGAAGATTTTGCCAAAACGGTTAACCCCGCGCTGGAACAGTTCAATATTCCCAAACCGCGCTGATACGCCAGCTTAAATTTCGAACTTAAATTTCAATGGCTTAAATTTCAAAACCTGGGGCGACTTCTTTCACTGGTTTTTTACACACTTCGGGCTTGGGTTGGTTCGCGGGAAGGTTTTTGCAGTCAGGCGCAAAAGGGTTCAACGCATCGCGATTCAGATAGAGCACAAACAGGATCAGAATGATGAGAGGGATAAGAATACGTTTTCTTTTCATGGCTATCTTTCTTGGTTGCGTTGCGGAAAATGTGGATATGTTAAAAAACGGGAAAAATTCTAACGCGTTACGCGGCTTTTGTCTTTAGCCTGCTCGGTTTCCGCCTTATTGTAGCGGTTTGGCATGGCGATATCGGCAGAGGTGAAGATGAAAAAGATTCGATTTGCGGCGATTGGGTTAGCGCACAACCACATTTATGACATGTGTCGGCAACTGGTCGATGCAGGAGCGGAACTGGTTGGCGTGTTCGAGTCCGATCCAAATAATTGGGAAAAATTCATCTCGCTTTTCCCCTCCGTGCCTTTTGTGGATTCTGCGGAGCAGCTGATTGGCGACGCCTCTATCGAACTTATTGCCTGCGCGGTCATTCCCTGTGACCGAGCCGAACTGGCGCTGCGCACGTTGGAGGCAGGCAAAGATTTCTTCACCGCCAAACCGCCGTTGACTACGCTGGAGCAGTTGAATGCCGTCCAGCGTCGGGTCGCGGAAACCGGCCGCAAGTTTGCCGTGTACTTTAATGAGCGAATTAATGTGGATAGCGCGCTGTTTGCCGGTGAACTGGTGCAACAGGGTGAGATCGGTCGAGTGATTCAGACGATCGGCGTGGGCCCCCATCGTGAACGCGGCGCGCGGCCTGACTGGTTTTATCAAAAGCGTCAGTACGGCGGGATCCTCTGCGATATCGGTATTCATCAGATCGAACAGTTTCTCTATTTTACTGGCAACACCGATGCGCAAGTGGTGACCAGCCAGACGGCGAATTATCACCACCCGCACCAGCCAGAATTTGAGGATTTTGGTGATGCGATGCTGCTGGGTGGCAATGGGGCAACGGGCTATTTTCGCTGTGACTGGTTTACGCCGGATGGGTTGAGCGTCTGGGGCGACGGCCGTCTGACGATACTGGGGACAGAGGGCTATATCGAAATCAGGAAATACGTCGATCTGACGCGTGGCGAAAGCAACGTCGTTTATCTGGTGAATGGCAAGGGCGAACAGCGCTTTACCCCGGCAGGCAGCGTCGAACGCACCTTTTTCCCGAATTTTCTGCGTGACTGCCGTGAGCGCACTGAACTGACGATGTCGCAAGCGCATATCTTCAAGGCGACGGAACTGTCGATTCTGGCACAGCAGGCCGCGAAGAAGATCGCCTGACGCTCGTACGAGCGCTAAACGTCAATCCGGCAGACACGGTGTCATTTGAACTGGGGCCGCTAAATTTTGTGATGCCCAGATCCTGTGTCTGAAGGTGGCGGGGCTACAGCCCATGACGATCTTAAACTTCATGCAAAAATATGCGCTGTCCGTAAAACCAGCATTCTCCGCAATTTCTGCGATTTTCAATTCCGTCGAGGAAAGTAATCGGATGGCATGCTTTATTTTCTTTAATAGCATGTACTTTTTAAACGTCATGCCAAAGTAACTCTTAAATAACCGAGAGAAATACGATTTAGACCAGTTGCAGGCGGCAGAGGCTTCTGCCGTGGTGATCTCAGATTCGGTACTGTTTTCCAGACTGTACAAATATTTTATCAGGGTTGATGCGCTGGACGTGACATCGTGGCTGTTTTCATTTTCTTCCTGGTTTTCAAAAGAAAATACCAATTCCAGAAATGAGGAAAATAACTTTGTTATTAATAGCGATGATTTGTTGTGGGTAAATAACTCATTGCACCAGGACAGAAGGGTATCAATACGTTCAGCATTTTTTTCGTCTATATGGAAGACGAGAGGTTTTGACTTCTTTAACGACGTAATCGATGGGTTTGTTTCATTGATGAAATCATTTTCAAACTGAAATAAGTAGCGCAGATGATCGAGTTGCGGCGATAAAAACATATCATGAATGACGAGGGCGGGGACGAAAATAAGCGTGTTATTCTTAATTTTATACTTGTTGTCATTAATGGAGAAAAGTCCGTCCGCACGCCGGAACCACATAATTTCATTCATGAAGTGATAGTGTGGAATCACATCACAACCGTTAAATTTTGAAACATCATCCTCGACCAGCGTATAAAGCTCCCCGGTTAAAACAGGAATGATTTCGTAAATGGGATGTTCGTCACTCATAGGGTTCACTTTCATTATATTTTTATCTTTTTTTTATACATATCTCCTGAATAAAAATCAATAACCTGATTTTGAGGATGAGAGCGTGAGCCTGCTCTGAATCTAAAAAAGGGTTGAACTCTGTCAAATTGATGTGGGGGAGTTATGTCTGATTCCGCAATAAGTATTAAAGAAAAAATAGGGTATGGATTAGGGGACACGGCCTGTAATTTGGTCTGGCAGACTGTGATGCTGTTTATGGCTTACTTTTACACCGACGTATTTGGCTTATCGCCCGCCCATATGGGAACGATGTTTTTAGTGGTTCGGGCAATTGATGCGGTCATTGACGTCGGTATCGGCGCCCTGGCGGACAGAACGCGAACCCGCTTTGGGCAGTTCAGGCCTTATATTCTCTGGTTCGCCATTCCCTTTGGTGTGGTTTGCACGTTGACGTTTTATACGCCTGATTTCAGCTACACCGGAAAACTGGTTTACGCCTATGCATCTTATCTGCTGCTGTCCATCGTTTACAGCGCCATTAACGTGCCGTACTGCGCGATGATTAACAACATCAGTAACGACTCCCGCCAGCGGGTTTCTCTCCAGTCGTGGCGGTTTTCCCTCAGCGCCATCGGTGGGCTGATCGTCTCCATCTCGGCGTTGCCGCTGGTAAAATACATTGGCAAAGGCAATATCCAGGAAGGCTATTTTTATACCATGATGGTATTTGGTGCATTGAGTATTGTGTTCTTTTACCTCTGTTTCTCCAACACCCATGAGCGATATATCTCTCCGGTAGAGCAAAATTCAGGTTCTGTCTGGCGTGATTTTAAAACGCTGTGCGGGAACCGCGATTGGCGAAGTATGTTCACGTTAAACGTTATCAACCTGATTGCGGTGTTATTCAAAGGCGGTAGTGCGATCTATTATTGCAACTATGTATTAAATCGCCCGGATATTAGCACGTATTTATTAACCACGGTGATTATTTCTGGAACCTTCGGTGCATTCATTTCACCACACGTCTTTAAAAATATTGATAAGGTGAAAGGGTTTAAATATGCGATGTTCCTGGAAGCCATTTTACTGATTATCGTCTATGTCATCACACCCGATATGCTGTGGCTGGTATTCGGCACTGTCATACTGGTGAATATTATTCAGGGGGCGGCGACGCCATTGCAATGGGGAATGATATCGGACGTGGTTGACGTATTGGAAAAAGAGAGCGGCAGGAAATTAAGCGGCATTGTGTTTTCCACCAATCTGTTTGCAATTAAGTTAGGCATCGCACTGGGTGGCGCATTTATTGGCTGGCTATTATCCTGGAGTGGTTATATCGGTGGGGCTGACGTTCAGCCAGAAAATGCTGTTAATACCGTTGCACTCCTGTTCTCTATTTATCCCGCAGTGCTGGTTTTTAGTCTGGTCATTATTATGAATCATTACACCTTGAATGATGCCAGACTTGAGGTAATCACCAAAGCCTGAAAATAAATCGCGTCATAAATACGAACCTCATAGTAATAAATACTAAAAATTCGCCATGCAGATAATGCTGCCTGACGTTATGTTTCTCAAGAGTCGGTTATCACGGAGTGCTTCATGATCCAAAATCCTATTTTTAAAGGGTTCAATCCCGATCCGTCTATTTGCCGTCGTAATAATGATTATTATGTGGCAGTTTCCTCCTTTGAATGGTTCCCCGGTATGCCGGTTTACCATTCTACTGATCTAAAAAACTGGACGTTGCATACCCATATTTTGAGCGATGAAAAGAAAGTCGATTTAACGCGACTGCCGTCGGCAAAGGGAATCTGGGCACCCTGTCTGACGTGGTGTGAGGAAGAACAGCTTTTTTACGTCATTTACGGCGTCATGAACTCGATGCATGGCCGATATTTCGATGTGGACAACTATTTGATCACCGCGCCGGAGATTACCGGTCCCTGGAGTGAGCCTGTCTATTTACATTCGGGCGGTTATGATGCCTCGATTTTGCATGACGAGGATGGGCGGAAATGGATTGTTGCCGTCGATTGGGAAACGCGTGATGGGCACAATGGCGCGATTTCTCTGGTGGAGTATTCGCCAGAAACGCGGTCTGTGATTGGCTACCCGAAAAGGATTTGGTCGGGTATGACGGGGATCGGCGCGGAAGGGCCGCACCTGACAAAGCGCGGGCGTTACTATTATCTGATGTGCGCGGAAGGTGGAACGGGCTACGGGCATTGCGTGACGATGGCGCGGGCGGAACAGGTCTGGGGGCCTTATGAAAGCGATGCGGGTAACCCGATTCTCACGTCGGTGAATCCGGCGTTGTTTGAAAAGAATAACGCGGAATATGAGAAGCCCGATTTTTCTATTCTAGGCGTGAAAGACTATCTGCGGCCGGAGTGTTTTAACCCTGAGGTGAAAATACAAAAAGCGGGTCATGGCAGCTATGTCGAAACGCCGGAAGGAGAGGTGTATTTAGTCCATCTCTGCGCACGGCCTTTCCGGCCAGAATTATGCTGTCCGTTAGGGCGTGAGTCGGGAATTCAGAAAATGCGCTGGACGGTGGATGGCTGGATGCGGCTGGAGGGGGATGACAATATCGCGAAAGAAGTCGTCGAACCGAGTGCCTTGCCGGAAGCGCCGTCATGCACGCCGTCAGTGCGCGACCACTTTGATGATGACACGCTCGCTCTGCATTACTACGCCCCACGGATTCATCCAGACGCTTTTACCGATCTGAAAAGTCGGGCAAGCCATGTCTGCTTACGTGGGCAGGAGTCGCTCAGCTCCACGAATAAAGTCAGCCTGCTGGCGAGAAAATTGACCTCTGTTTATACGACAGTGAAAACCAAAATGTATTTCGCCCCAGAGGTATTCCAGCATAGTGCCGGGCTGGTGCTGTACTACGACAATATGAATTACCTCTACTTAAACAAGCACTATGACGAAGAAAATCAGTGTGCGGCACTTTCCGTCATCCATATGGAAAATGGCGCGAAGCGTGAAGACTGGCAGGGCAGCACGCGACTTAACGCCGACGCGGTTTATTTACGGCTGACGATTGAAGGGCGGGCGATGTCCTTTGCCTGGTCGTATGACGATGTGCATTATCAATCGGTCGGAAAGGTCTATGAAACGATAAAATTCTCGGATGAATACAGCCAGCATGGCGAATTTACCGGGACGTTTGTCGGGATCACCTGCGTAGACAGTGTATTGCACCAGCATGCTGCGGCATTTGATTTCTTCGATTATCAGGCGGACGAAGCCCGAGACGTTGAATAACTATTGTCATAGATGACTATGCGTCAGAAATAACCATGGGATCGACGTCTTGTTTACGCGTTAACCACAGCAGCCGTGCTCCGTGATGGCGCACGGTTGTTCCTTTTCTGTGCACTGTGATGCGGTGATTTAGTCTAATTTCATATAAATCAATAAAATAAAAGCTGGCATGGTTTTCGCTTTAGTGAATTCAATCTTGTATACCAGATGGGATTCACATCATGCCAAGAATGACAGGGCTCACGCTTCAGGAATGGAAACAGCATTATCACCAGCAGGCCGATCGCGTTGGTGATACGCTAGACGCACTACTCGCCAGTTTGTCGACGGACGATCCGGCGTGGATCGCACTGGCGACTCCCGAATTGCTTCAGGCACAAATCGCGGCGCTCTTGCCTCGGTATCGTGAAAATCCAGACGCGCTGCCGCTGTTCGGCGTTCCTTTTGCTGTCAAAGACAATATTGATGTCGCAGGCTGGCCAACGAGCGCAGCATGCCCGGCATTTACCTATCTGGCTGACAACGATGCGACTGCCGTTGCCAAACTGAAAGCGGCAGGGGCGATTGTCATTGGCAAAACCAACCTCGATCAGTTTGCGACCGGTCTGGTCGGCACGCGCTCACCGTTTGGTGAGGTGCCAAACACCTTTAACGCCGAGTACATCAGCGGCGGTTCCAGTTCAGGTTCGGCCTCGGTGCTGGCGCGCGGGCTGGTTGCGTTTTCGCTGGGAACTGATACCGCCGGGTCGGGGCGCGTTCCTGCCGGGTTTAACAATATTGTCGGCCTAAAGCCGACAAAAGGGTGGCTATCGGCAAGCGGTGTCGTACCGGCCTGTCGCCTGAATGACACTATCTCAGTATTTGCGCTGACCGTTGAAGACGCCTTTACCGTCGCTGAACTGGCTGGCGGATACGATGCCGCGGATGCCTACTCGCGCAGCCATCCCGCCAGTGCGCCAGCGGCGCTGCCAGCGACGCCGCGCTTTGCTATCCCCAGCGATCCTACTTTCTTTGCTGACGCTGTCGCTCAGGCGGCTTGGCAACACGCGCTGGTCGAATTAGAAGCGACGGGTGCGACGCTACACCCGATCGATTTCAGTATTTTCACGCAGCTAGCCGATCAACTTTATCAAGGCCCTTGGGTAGCGGAACGTACCGTCGCGGTGGGCGATATGCTGCGGCAACCCGAGAACATGGACCCAGTGGTGCACGGTATTGTGGCGAGTGGCGAACACTTCAGTGCGGTAGAGGCGTTTAAAGCCGAGTACCTGCGTGCTGAACTGGCGCGTCAGATTCAGCAGACGCTGGCGTCGTTTGACGCGTTAGTTGTGCCGACGTCGCCGACCATCCACACGCGTGAGGCGATGAAGCAGGAACCGGTGCGCTACAACTCCCAGTTGGGCACCTACACCAACTTTACCAATCTGGCCGATCTCTCGGCACTGGCGCTGCCAGCCCCTTTCCGCACGGATGGTCTGCCTGCGGGAATCACGTTGATTGCGCCCGCCTGGCACGACCGTGCATTAGCGAGCTTCGGCTTGCGCTGGCAGGCACAGCTGGCGCTCACGCTGGGGGCAACAGGAAAAATGCTGCCTGTAGGACAGGCTACCTTGCCGCCTTCCACATTACACGTTCGTCTTGCCGTCGTCGGTGCGCACCTGACGGGCATGCCGTTGAACCATCAGTTGACCCGCCGTGATGCCGTACGGGTGGAAGAGACGCGCACGGCGGAAAACTATCGTCTTTATGCGCTGGCGAATACGCAACCGGCGAAACCCGGTTTAGCGAAAAGCACAGATGGTGCGGCGATTATCGTCGAGCTGTGGGACATCCCGCTGGCGCGTTTTGGTGAGTTTGTCGCAGAGATTCCGGCGCCGCTGGGTATTGGCACGCTGACGTTAGCCGACGGACGGCAGGTTAAAGGCTTTATTTGCGAACCGGCTGCGCTGAGCGACGCCGTGGATATCACGGAATTCGGCGGCTGGCGCAACTGGCTTGCCCGTCAGGAGGCGTCTCATGTTTAAGACCGTACTGATCGCTAACCGGGGTGAAATTGCCTGCCGCGCCATACGCACGCTGAAGCGTTTGGGGATAACCAGCGTAGCGATTTATTCCGATGCGGATAAAAACGCCCAGCATGTGAAAGAGGCAGACATTGCCGTATCCATTGGCGGCGAGAAGGCCAGCGACAGTTATCTGTGTATCGATAAGGTACTGGCCGCCGCACAGCAGACGGGGGCAGAGGCTGTCTGGCCGGGGTACGGTTTTCTGTCAGAGAGCCTGCCGTTTGCCGCCGCGTGTGAAAAGGCCGGCATTGCGTTTGTCGGGCCAACCGCCCAGCAAATTGGCGAATTCGGCCTGAAGCACCGCGCCCGTGAATTGGCGGCCGCGGCGGGGGTACCGATGACGCCGGGAACGCCGCTGCTGGCCTCGCTGGAGGATGCACTGTCCGCTGCCGCAGACATCGGCTATCCGGTCATGCTGAAAAGTACCGCCGGGGGCGGCGGCATTGGCCTGACTCGCTGTGCGGATGCCGTGGCGTTACAGGCCGCGTGGGAGAGCGTGCGCCGTTTGGGCGAGCAATTCTTTAGCGATGCAGGCGTCTTTCTCGAACGCTGCATCGATCGGGCGCGTCACGTCGAAGTACAGATTTTTGGCGATGGTAAAGGCCGCGTGGTGGCGCTGGGCGAACGTGATTGTTCACTGCAACGCCGTAACCAGAAAGTGGTGGAAGAAACGCCCGCACCGCATTTGCCAGACGCTACGCGCGTGGCGCTGCTGGCCTCGGCGGTGAAACTGGGTGAGTTGGTTAATTACCGCAGTGCGGGAACGGTAGAGTATATCTACGATGCCGAACGCGATGCGTTCTTTTTCCTCGAAGTGAATACCCGTTTACAGGTGGAGCATCCGGTGACGGAGTGCGTCACCGGGCTGGATCTGGTCGAATGCATGCTGCGCGTCGCGGCGGATGAACCATTGGACTGGGCGCAACTGATGCAGGCTCCGCGTGGCGCCGCGATTGAGGTGCGTATTTACGCGGAAGATCCGCTGAAAAACTTCCAGCCTAGCCCCGGTGTGCTGACCGAAGTGGCGTTTCCCGATGACGTACGGGTTGACGGCTGGGTGAGCACCGGCACCGAAGTATCGGCGTATTACGATCCGATGATCGCCAAGCTGATCGTTCGCGCGGAAACCCGTGAACTGACGCTGGAGAAGATGCAGCAGGCGCTGAATGCCACGCGTTTGCACGGTATTGCCACCAACCTCGATTACCTGCGCCAGATTGTCGCTACCGACGCATTCCGCAATGGAACCGTGTGGACGCGGATGCTCGACAGCTTTACGCCGTCTGCCTCGGTGATTGAAGTCATTCAACCCGGCACCTGGAGCAGCGTGCAGGACTACCCCGGACGCCTTGGCTATTGGGATATCGGCGTGCCGCCGTCTGGCCCGATGGACGACTTCGCGTTCCGGCTGGCGAACCGTATTGTCGGTAACGATGAAGCCGCGGCAGGGCTGGAGTTTACGCTGCAAGGCCCGACGCTGCGATTCCACCGCGAGGCGGTGATTGCGCTGACGGGAGCAGACTGTCCGGCGACGCTGGATGGCGAAACGGTGCCGTATTGGCAACCGGTGACGGTAACGGCCGGGCAAACGCTGACGCTGGGGCGCGCGCAGTCCGGCTGCCGTACCTATCTGGCGGTGCGTAACGGCATCGATGTGCCGCAGTATCTCGGTAGCCGTTCGACGTTCGCGCTCGGGGAATTTGGCGGTCATGCCGGAAGAACGCTGCGCGTAGCGGATATGCTGGCGATTTCTCAACCTGACTTGCCCGCCTGCACCACGCCCGCGCCGGTGAGTGCCCCGCAGGCCGTGGACGCCGCACTGATTCCGCAATACGGCGATGAGTGGCGTATTGGCGTGCTCTATGGCCCGCACGGTGCGCCGGATTTCTTTACCCACGCGGCAATTGATGAGTTTTTCGCGGCAGAATGGCAGGTGCACTACAACTCAAACCGGCTGGGCGTGCGTCTGGTCGGGCCAAAACCTACCTGGACGCGGTCGAACGGCGGCGAGGCGGGTCTGCATCCTTCCAACGTTCACGACTGTGAATACGCCATCGGCGCAGTGAATTTTACCGGCGATTTTCCGGTGATCCTTACGCGGGACGGGCCGAGTCTGGGCGGATTTGTCTGTCCGGTGACGATTGCCAAAGCGGAACTGTGGAAAGTCGGTCAAGTTAAGCCCGGCGATCGTATTCGTTTCCATCCCATCAGCGCGGATGAAGCACTGGCATTGGAACAGGCGCAGTCTGACTGCGTTTCCACGCTGGCAGTCGCTCATGCACCTGCGTTTGACGTCCCCTCGCTGGCGACGACAGAACACGGTTCTGCAACCGTGCTGGCTGCGGTACCGGCTACCGCGACTACGCCCGCTGCCGTGTATCGTCAGGCAGGGGATAACTACATCCTGATTGAATACGGCGAGAACGTGCTGGATCTGGCACTGCGGCTGCGCGTGCATCTGTTAATGGCGGCGATCCGCGCTTCAGAGACCGCGGGGATCGAAGAACTGTCGCCCGGCGTGCGTTCGCTACAGGTGCGCTACGACAGTCGGGTTCTCCGTCAACGTGCGCTGCTGGACGTATTGCTGCATCTGGAAAGCCAACTGGGCGACGTCAGCCAGATGACAGTGCCATCGCGTATCGTCCATTTACCGATGGCGTTTGAGGATAGCGCCACGCTCGGCGCGGTGGAACGTTACCGTGAAACCGTACGCGCCAGCGCGCCCTGGCTGCCGAATAATGTCGATTTTATTCAACGTATTAATGGCTTGGCGAGCCGTGACGAGGTGCGCGACATCATTTTTGATGCCAGCTACCTGATTCTGGGGCTGGGTGACGTTTATCTCGGCGCGCCCTGTGCGGTGCCAGTCGATCCGCGTCACCGCTTATTGAGTTCCAAATACAATCCGGCGCGTACTTTCACCGCCGAAGGCACGGTCGGTATCGGCGGGATGTACATGTGCATCTATGGCATGGATTCGCCGGGCGGCTATCAACTGGTGGGGCGCACGCTGCCGATCTGGAACAAATTCCTCAAAAACGATCAGTTCATTACTGGTGAACCCTGGCTGCTGCGTTTCTTCGATCAGGTGCGGTTTTATCCAGTCAGCGAAGCCGAACTCACGGCGCTGCGTGATGACTTCCGTGAAGGACGCGCCGCGATCCGCATCGAAGAAACCGAGTTTGATTTTGCTGAGCACTCACGTTTCCTGACGGATCAGGCCGACGACATTGCCGCTTTCCGTCAGCGTCAGGCCACGGCGTTTGAAACAGAAGTCGCGCTGTGGCAGCAGGAGGATGAGAGTACACCGCAGGAAAGCGTTTCGGCCGCGCCTGTGGAGAACGACGAGAGCGCGTTTCAGGTGAGTGCGGACATGAACGGCAACATCTGGAAAGTGCTGGTGAACGTGGGAGATGTCATCGAAGCCGGACAGCCACTGATTATCGTCGAAGCCATGAAGATGGAACTAACGATTAGCGCGCCGCAGTCTGGTCGGGTGAAACGTATCGGCTGCCAGCCAGGTCGACCGGTCAGCCCCGGCGATGCGTTGCTATGGCTGGAGTAAAGGGCAGGCAGGAATAAAGGGACGCGCCTGAACCCACGGACGAACGGGAATAACGACGAGGCAGAGAAAACGATGCGAGCAGGCACACAAAAGAGCAGCAAAGATCGCCCGGAAGCGCTGGCGGAGCGGGTCTATCAAACGCTGAAAAACGACATTTTCGACTTTCACCTGATGCCGGGCGATCGCTTTAGTGAAAATGAAATTGCCGAGCGGATGTCGGTCAGTCGCACGCCGGTGCGTCAGGCGCTGTTCTGGCTGGAGCGGGAAGGCTATGTCGAAGTCTATTTCCGCAGCGGCTGGCAGGTTCGTCCGTTTGATTTCGCCTATTTTGAGGAACTGTATGACTTCCGCATCGTACTGGAGCGGGAAGCCATTCGGCGACTGTGCGGGATGCCGCCGGGGCGCTGCACCGAGCTATTGGCTGACCTGAAACGCTTCTGGATTGAGGAACCGCGTCTGGATGACGGCAAGACCGTCTCCCGCTACGACGAAGGGTTTCATCGGGGACTGGTGACGGCGGCGGGCAACAGCGAAATGGCGCGAGTTCACGGTGAGCTGACGGAGAAAATCCGCATTATTCGGCGTCTTGATTTCACCCGTGAGGATCGTATCGACGCGACCTATAAAGAACACGCCCGCATCCTGCTGGCGATATTGCAACAGCATACGGAGGAGGCGCAGCGCATTCTGACCGACCACATTGCCGTCAGTAAGGCCGAGGTCAGGAAAATTACCTTACACATGTTACAGCAGGCGCGGCCTCAATCGGTTTCAACGCAATCCGTTTCAATGGAAGTGGTTCCACCTGACGCATCACACGATTCCATTCTCACTCAACACGACTTAAGGGCTAATAAATGAAAAGACGTTCATTGCTAAAAGTTTTTGCGCTTTCTGCGACAGTGGTTGGCATGGGGTTGACCTGGAGCGTGCAGGCGGCAGACACCATCAAAGTCGGCATTATGCACTCGCTGTCCGGCACGATGGCGATTTCAGAAACGCCGCTGAAGGATGTGGCGCTGATGACTATTGATGAAATCAATGCCAAAGGCGGCGTGTTGGGTAAAAAACTGGAGCCAGTAGTGGTCGATCCGGCGTCGAACTGGCCGCTGTTTGCCGAGAAAGCACGCCAATTGCTGACGCAGGATAAAGCGGCGGTGGTGTTCGGCTGCTGGACATCGGTGTCGCGTAAATCGGTTCTGCCAGTATTTGAGGAACTGAACGGGTTGCTGTTCTATCCGGTGCAGTATGAAGGCGAAGAGATGTCGCCGAACGTGTTCTACACCGGTGCGGCACCGAATCAGCAGGCGATCCCAGCGGTGGAATACCTGATGAGTGAAGACGGTGGGGCGGCGAAGCGTTTCTTCCTGTTGGGTACGGACTATGTGTATCCGCGTACCACCAATAAGATTTTGCGCGCCTTCCTGCATTCCAAAGGCGTTCAGGACAAAGATATTGAGGAAGTGTATACGCCGTTTGGCCACAGCGATTATCAGACCATCGTTTCCAACATCAAGAAGTTCTCGACGGGCGGTAAGACTGCGGTGGTTTCCACTATCAACGGTGATTCCAACGTGCCGTTCTATAAAGAGCTGGCGAATCAGGGAATCAAAGCGACCGATGTCCCCGTTGTTGCGTTCTCGGTCGGTGAAGAAGAACTGCGCGGCATCGACACCAAACCGCTGGTCGGCCATTTAGCCGCATGGAACTACTTTGAATCGGTAGATAACCCAACCAATGCCGACTTCGTGGAAGCCTATAAAGCCTATGCCAAATCGAAAAACCTGCCGAACGCGGGCACGGTGGTGACTAACGATCCGATGGAAGCCACGTATGTCGGCATTCATATGTGGGCGCAGGCGGTAGAGAAAGCGGGCACCACGGACGTAGATAAAGTCCGTGCCGCGATGGCTGGCCAAACCTTTGCTGCGCCAGATGGCTTTACGCTGACGATGGACAAGACCAACCACCATCTGCACAAGCCGGTGATGATTGGCGAGATTGAGGAAAACGGCCAATTCAACGTGGTCTGGCAAACGGATAAACCGGTCCGCGCACAGCCGTGGAGCCCGTACATCGCCGGAAATGATAAGAAACCCGATCACCCAATCAAAGCCGCACAGTAAGCATCGTTCCTACACGCCCCGTCCAGCATGTCGGGCGGGGATATTTTCTCTCTTATATGGCGGACATTGCGATGATTAATCGTCAATTATCTACGTTTGTGCTGTCGCTGTGTCTGATGCTGCCCTGGCTGGCACAAGCCGGGCCTGCGGCGGATTTCGCCGCCGCCAGCCGCACGCAGCAGGCCGAACTGTTGCAGCAATGGGCCGCAGCGCCGGAACCGGCGCGTTTGCCGCTGTTACAGGCGTTGCGCGATGAATCGGTGGTACTCGATCGGAACCAGCAGCCGTTTAGGGATATGCAGGGTACGTTAACGCCGCTGGAAGGGAACGTGGAACCGGTTGGCGCGACGAAAAAACTCTTTATGAACAACCGCCTGCGCGTGCTGGTTGCCACCGCGTTGGCCTCACATCAGCTTGTCAGCGACGATGTCGCCACTCGCCTGAATGCCGTACGGCAGTTGCAGAGCGAGAGCAGTGCAGAGCAACTGCCGCTGTTGATGCAGCGCCTTGAGGTAGAAAAAGACGCACAGGTTCACGATGCGCTGAATATCGCCATTGCGACCCGGCAGTTAAGCGATGCCAATCCGCTGGTGCGACTTGACGCGGTCAAACGCTTAGGACAAACCGGCGATCCGCAAATGCAGGCGCTGTTACAGCCGTTAACGCAGGTACAAAATGAATCAGATACCGGCGTACGTGCGGCGGCGCAGGCAAGCCTGGATCAGATTAAACAAAGTTTGATCGTCGGCGATCTGCTGGGGCAGGCGTTTACCGGCCTGTCGCTCGGCTCTATTTTGCTGCTGGCGGCGCTGGGGCTGGCAATCACCTACGGGCTGCTGGGCGTCATCAACATGGCGCACGGTGAAATGCTGATGCTGGGAGCATACGCAACCTGGCTGGTGCAGTCACTTTGCCAACAGTTTGCGCCGAGCTGGCTGGCGTATTACCCGCTGTTGGCGCTGCCTGTCGCTTTTTTCATTACCGCTGGCGTCGGGATGGCGCTGGAGCGCACGGTGATTCGTCATCTTTATGGCCGACCACTGGAAACGCTGCTGGCGACCTGGGGGATTAGCCTGATGCTGATCCAACTGGTGCGGATGCTGTTCGGGACGCAGAATCTGGAAGTGGCGAACCCCGCGTGGCTGTCTGGCGGGCTGCGTGTATTGCCGAATCTGGTGCTGCCGTATAACCGCATCGCGGTGATCCTGTTTGTCCTCGGCGTGCTGCTACTTACCTGGATCTTACTCAATAAGACCCGCCTTGGCATGAATGTGCGGGCGGTGACGCAAAACCGGGCGATGGCGGACTGCTGCGGCGTGCCGACCGGACGCGTTGATATGCTGGCTTTTGGTCTCGGCTCGGGCATCGCAGGTCTTGGCGGTGTGGCGCTGTCGCAATTGGGCAACGTCGGAGCGGAATTGGGACAAGGTTACATCATTGATTCCTTCCTCGTCGTCGTGTTGGGTGGCGTCGGGCAGCTTGCGGGAACGGTGGTGGCCGCGTTCAGCCTCGGCATTCTCAATAAGGTACTGGAACCGCAGATTGGTGCCGTGCTGGGAAAAATCGTCATTCTGGTCCTGATCGTGCTGTTTATTCAGAAACGGCCACAGGGGTTGTTTGCATTCAAAGGACGGGTGATTGACTGATGACACAACCTATGACGATAACCCTGACGCAGCGCGCGCCGCGGATCGTGCTTGGCCTCGGTTCAACGATGTTGCTGGCCTTGCTAATCCTGCCATTTCTCGCGCTGCTGCCCACAGAGAACCCGCTGGCGATCTCCACCTATACGTTGACGTTGATCGGTAAAATTCTGTGCTATGCGATTGTTGCCGTCGCGCTGGATCTGGTGTGGGGCTACGCCGGGCTGCTGTCGCTCGGGCATGGTCTGTTTTTTGCGCTGGGCGGCTACGCGATGGGCATGTACCTGATGCGGCAGGCTGCGGGTGAGGGCATGCCTGCTTTTATGTCCTTTCTGTCGTGGACAGAACTGCCGTGGTTCTGGGCGGGAACCCAGTATTTCGCCTGGGCGCTGTGCCTGATTGTGCTGGTGCCGGGCGTGCTGGCGTTTGTGTTCGGCTGGTTCGCATTCCGCTCCAAAATCAAAGGCGTGTATTTCTCAATCATGACGCAGGCGTTGACCTATGCTGGCATGCTGCTGTTCTTCCGTAACGAAACCGGCTTTGGCGGCAATAACGGATTTACCGGTTTTACCACGCTGCTGGGCTTCCCCATTACGGCCACGGGTACACGCATTGGGCTGTTTGTCGCCACGGTATTGTTGTTGATTGCCAGCCTGCTGGTGGGATTTGCCTTGGCGCGCAGCAAATTTGGCCGTGTGCTGACGGCGGTGCGTGATGCGGAAAACCGCCTGATGTTCTGCGGTTACGATCCGAAAGGTTTCAAGCTGTTCGTCTGGACGCTTTCCGCCGTGCTGTGCGGGCTGGCGGGGGCGCTGTATGTACCACAGGTCGGTATCATCAATCCCAGCGAAATGTCGCCAACCAATTCTATCGAAGCCGCCATTTGGGTGGCGCTGGGTGGCCGTGGGACGCTGATCGGACCGCTGCTCGGTGCGGGTATCGTCAACGGGGCGAAAAGCTGGTTTACCGTGGCCTTTCCCGAGTACTGGCTGTTCTTTCTAGGACTGATGTTTATTCTCGTCACGCTGTTTTTACCGCGTGGGGTGATTGGATTATTGAGGAAGAAGAAACATGACTGAGCCAGTATCTGCATCCTCAGTGGCGGCACCGCCGGTTGCTTCACAGACCCAGTTTGCCCAGCGATACCCGTCAGACCGCCATCGGCACCAGACCGATCCGGTGCTGCAACTCGACAAAATTAATGTGAGTTTTGACGGTTTTCGGGCGTTGACCGACCTCTCGTTGCAGATTGGCGTGGGGGAATTGCGTTGCATCATTGGCCCTAACGGCGCGGGGAAAACCACGCTGATGGATGTCATTACCGGTAAAACGCGCCCGGATAGCGGTAAGGTATTTTACGATCAGTTCACTGACCTGACGACGCTATCGCCAGTGGACATTGCCCGTGCAGGAATAGGGCGGAAATTCCAAAAACCGACGGTGTTTGAAGCGCTGACGGTGTTCGAAAACCTCGAAATCGCATTGAAAACCGATAAATCGGTGTGGGCAAGCCTGCGTGCCAGGCTGAACGGCGAACAACGTGACCGGATTGATGACACGCTGGCGTTGTTGCGGCTCGGCCACGAACGGCAGCGCCCCGCAGGGCTGCTGTCGCACGGGCAAAAGCAGTTTCTGGAGATCGGCATGCTGCTGGTACAGGAACCGCATTTACTGTTGCTCGATGAACCCGCAGCCGGGATGACCGATGCAGAAACCGCCTATACCGCCGAGCTGTTCCGCAGCCTGGCAGGCAAACACTCGCTGATGGTAGTGGAACACGATATGGGCTTTGTCGAGAGCATTGCCGACCACGTTACGGTGTTGCATCAGGGACAGGTGCTGGCGGAAGGCTCGCTGCGCGAGGTGCAGGCGAATGAGCAGGTCATTGACGTTTATCTGGGGCGCTAACATGTTAGAGATTGCTGAACTGAATCAATATTATGGCGGTAGTCACATTCTGCGCGGCTTATCTTTTGAGGTAAACCCCGGCGAAATTACCTGCCTGTTAGGGCGCAATGGCGTGGGGAAAACCACGCTGCTGAAATGCTTGATGGGGCTGATTCCGGCGAAGTCTGGCACGATTCGCTGGCAGGGCGAAACGATTAACACTCGTAAACCTTATCAGCGCGTGCAGGCTGGCATTGCCTACGTTCCACAAGGGCGGGAGATTTTTCCTCGCCTGACGGTAGAAGAGAATCTGCTGATGGGGCTGTCGCGCTTTCCGGGTAAACAGGCGCGGCAGGTACCGGATGAGATCTACCAGCTTTTCCCGGTGTTGGATGAAATGAAGCAGCGACGCGGCGGTGATTTGTCCGGTGGGCAACAGCAACAGTTGGCGATCGGGCGGGCGCTGGCCTGTAAACCACAGTTGCTGATTCTGGATGAACCGACAGAAGGCATACAGCCGTCGGTGATCAAAGAGATTGGCGCGGTGATTCGCCAACTGGCGCAGCGTGGCGACATGGCGATTCTGCTGGTTGAGCAATTTTACGACTTCGCCGCCGAACTTGCCGATAACTATCTGGTGATGTCACGCGGGGAAATCATACAGCGCGGGCGAGGTGAAACGATGGAACAGGACGGCGTACGGGGACTGGTCGCGATTTAATACGCGTGACTTATTATTTTTGTCTGGAATGGTGGATAGGCTGCGTCTATATATTCTCAATATTGCGTAATGAAGAGAGGCAGCCTAAATTTATTTAGTATGGGAATTGCTAGTGCGCTAACTTTTTTCGTTATTCGAAACGTTAACGCATTGCCCATCATTTCGAATTATTCAGGATGTAAAATTATCAATTTTTCTTGATATTTAGAATTAAACCCAAATCCGAAAATTAAGTTAACTGGAAACGAGTTATTCTGCTTTTTGTATTAATAATGTTGCCTTGCCGGCATTGTCATTACAATTATTGTCAACGATATAGGCTACAAACTGCGCTGCTGTTGTATCCACAACCGTCGGACTGCTGGTCACAGAAACTCCCCAGCGTGCATTTTTAAACCCACCTTGCAACATAATACTATCGATAATGCAACTATTAGATGCTCCCATGCAATTCATAGTATTAGAAACGAGGGATACAACATATCTCCCTTGATCTAAATTAAATTTCACGGGGGTGCCTGTTAAGGTGTCAGTATAAGGGGCGCTCAAACAATTTCTTTGAGAATCAATCATTATGTCTGTTGCGGCTTCTGTGGCGAAAGAAAAAAAAGCTAGCATAAATATGCTAAGGGATGTATTGCGCATGAGTAAATCTCCTGGAAAAATAATTTATTGGTAAGTTAATACAACCTTACAATGCATGTAATAATCAATAAATCGGTCCATTAAAAACCGACATCATCTTACTCTATAATACTAAAGAAATTGTCAATGTTTTAACCTATCAATTAACTAATTTTATCAAATATAATTTTCCTAATATTGGTTTTTTATGATTTCTTAAAATCTATTTTTTGGGAATGTATTAAAATTGATACTATATTAAACGTAATGTCCACGTTCAAACGCAGCTAATTCTGAATGAACAGATAGCACGAATACAACCGTCGGTTTTCAACGAAATCGGCGCGGTCATCTGCCAACTGGCACCGCGTGGTGATAGGGCGATTCTGCTGGTTGAGAAAATTGTGTAAAATACGACCTTAAGAGGATAGCTCATTGTTTATCTTCAGCTAAAAAGGAAAGGGAACTTAAGGATGAGTAAACCGCTGAAGATTTTTGCTGTTATCGGCATCATCGTTGCTGCTGCAGTCATTACGATATGGCCTTATATCGAAATGGATTTTTCCGGTAGTGCGCACTATAGCGAACAGGATGAAAGGGAATATGCGTTCTATACCCCCGATATTCTGAAAAACATGCCGCGCATTACCGATCGCTATGACTTCAATTTTTCGAACGTAACCGGCCCGGAAGCTAAAGTATGGACGGTGAACTTCTATGGCACTGAAGATACCAGCAAGGTTCATACTTATTTGACGTCGATGGGTTATAAGAAGCAGGAGCGTTGCGATGTTGAGGCTGAATGTTGGCGAGCGGCGGGCACACATGACGTTGTGACCGTTGCGACGTTTGATACAGATAAAAGCGTGGTGGTTCAGGTTTACAGCAGTCCGTATATTGAGCCATTGCCACTCAAATAATCATGTCAGGCGCAATGGCTCCATTGTACTTAAGTTTCAGCGTCATCTTTTTTTCCTTAAACCACATTTTTCATTAAAGGATTCTAATTTCAACACATATGAATTAACATATGTGTATGCAGAGTATATTGAGAGCCCAGAATGCTACAGCCCGTCCAACTTTTCAAAATCCTTTCCGATGAGACTCGACTATCCATCATCCTTCTGCTCAGAGAAGCGGGAGAATTATGCGTCTGCGATATCTGCTCTGCCACCGTGGAATCTCAGCCTAAAATTTCCCGTCATATAGCGATATTGCGTGAGTCAGGGCTGGTGCTTGATCGCCGTGAAGGGAAATGGATTCATTATCGATTGTCTCCACACATGCCAGCCTGGGCCGCAGAAACGATTAGTACTGCATGGCAATGCCTGCGTGATGACGTGCGCTTATGTCTGGCTGCCTCCTCTGCTTCGTCGTGCTAAACCATAAAGAGACACATTCTTTTTACCATATGTTATGGGGCTGAAAATGTTACTGGCAGGGATAATATTTTTGCTGACGTTGATTTTTGTTATTTGGCAACCCAGAGGACTGGGGATCGGGTGGAGTGCCAGTATAGGTGCAACATTAGCGCTGCTTAGCGGAGTTATTCACCTCAATGATATTCCTGTTGTCTGGAATATTGTCTGGAACGCGACGGTGACGTTTATTGCGGTGATTGTCATCAGCCTATTACTTGATGAATCGGGTTTTTTCGAATGGGCGGCGCTGCACGTATCCCGATGGGGAAACGGGCACGGGCGTCTGTTGTTTACCTGGATTGTTTTACTGGGCGCTGCCGTTTCTGCATTGTTTGCCAACGACGGTGCCGCGTTGATCCTCACGCCGATTGTGATTGCGATGCTGTTGGCTCTGGGGTTCAGCACAGGTACGACGCTGGCATTCGTTATGGCTGCCGGATTTATTGCTGATACGGCTAGCCTGCCGCTGATTGTTTCTAATCTGGTTAATATTGTGTCTGCCGATTTTTTCAATCTTGGGTTTGCTGAATATGCATCGGTTATGGTGCCCGTCGATATTGCAGCGATTATCGCGACGTTGATTATGTTACATCTGTTTTTTCGGAAGGATATCCCTACAACCTACGACGTATCTCGGTTAAAAGTACCGGCACGTGCCATTAAAGATGTGGCAACGTTCAGAGCGGGTTGGATTGTTTTGGTTCTTCTGCTTACCGGATTCTTCGTCCTTGAGCCTTTGGGGATTCCCGTCAGTGCTATTGCGACAGTGGGGGCATTGATTCTGTTTGCTGTGGCAAAAAAGGGCCATGTTATAAACACGGGTAAAGTGCTGCGTGGTGCGCCATGGCAGATTGTGATTTTCTCTCTGGGTATGTATCTAGTGGTCTACGGTTTGCGTAACGCAGGGTTAACCGCCTACCTCTCCGGTATTCTGAACTTGCTTGCCGATAAGGGGTTATGGACGGCCACTCTCGGCACAGGCTTTCTGGCGGCGCTTTTGTCTTCTGTCATGAATAATATGCCCACCGTGCTGGTTGGGGCATTATCCATCGACGGCAGCATTGCATCAGGGGTGATCAAAGACGCGATGATTTATGCCAACGTCATTGGTTGTGATCTGGGGCCAAAAATCACACCTATTGGTAGTCTGGCTACGCTGCTTTGGCTACATGTGCTATCACAGAAAAAGATGACAATTAGCTGGGGATATTATTTCCGTACCGGAATTGTCATGACCTTGCCCGTGCTACTCGTCACGCTAGTCGCGCTGGCGTTACGTCTTTCTGTTACGTTGCCATGAGATATCGATATGACCACAATTAGCATCTACCACAACCCCGACTGCGGTACCTCGCGTAATACGCTGGAGATGATCCGTAATAGCGGCGCAGAACCCACGATTATTTACTATCTTGATACGCCACCTTCACGTGATGAATTGGTGACGCTCATTGGTGACATGGGAATGACGGTTCGTGCCTTGTTGCGCAAGAACGTAGAACCTTACACACAACTGGGGCTTGCTGAAGAACGATTTACTGACGAACAGCTCATTGAGTTCATGCTGCAATATCCGATCCTGATAAACCGTCCGATTGTCGTTACTCCGTTGGGAACCCGACTGTGTCGCCCATCAGAGCAGGTGCTGGATATTCTCCCCGATCCGCAGCGCGGCGCATTCACCAAAGAAGATGGTGAAAAAGTCACTGATAAATCGGGCCAGCGCGTGAAATAGAGCCAGAAGGGAGACATCTGGCTCTATGTGGTTTCTCACAGCACCTTATTCAAAAAGTTGATTGTCCGCGGGTGGCGGGGGTGATTTAGCACCTGCCAGGAATCCCCGCTTTCGACGATTTTTCCGTCCACCATGAACACCACGCGGTCGGCCACTTCGCGCGCAAAGCCGATTTCATGTGTGACGACGACCAGCGTCACACCAGATTGGGCAAGTGATTTGATGACGTCCAGCACCTCGCCGACCAGTTCGGGATCGAGCGCGGACGTCGGTTCATCAAACAGCATCACTTTCGGCTTAAGCGCCAGCGCGCGGGCGATGGCGACGCGCTGCTGCTGACCACCGGAAAGGTGGCGGGGATAAGATTGCGCCTTGTGACGCAGACCGACGCTTTCCAACAGGGTAAAGGCGATATCTTCCGCCTCCTGACGTGAATAGAGCTTATGTGCCAGCGGAGCTTCAATGATGTTTTCCAACACGGAAAGGTGAGGGAACAGATTGAAATTCTGGAATACATAGCCGACGTTGATACGCTGGCGTAACACGTCCTTTTCTTTCAATTCATAGAGCGTATTCCCTTTGCGGCGATAGCCGATGTAATCGCCGTCGATGCGGATAAACCCTTCATCTACGCGTTCAAGATGGTTAATCGTGCGCAGTAGCGTGGATTTCCCCGAACCGGATGGGCCGAGGATTACCGTGACGGAACCGGGCGCCAGCGTCAGATTGATATCCTCCAGCGCTTTGTGTTGACCAAAATGCTTCGCCACGTTGCGAATCTCAATCAGCCCACGCGCGCTTTCTGTCTGTGGCTGAGCGGTGGCACGTGTGTGAGCAAAGTAATCGATAGCTTCAGACATGGTGAATCTCCAGAATTGGGTGAGTTAACGTGCGCGCTTGCGCGTCAGGATACGGACGAGTCTCTGGCGCGGTGTGGGCGGCATTTCACGCACGGCACCGCGGGACACATAGCGTTCCACGTAGTATTGGACGACGGATAGCACCGTGGTGATCAGCAGATACCAGATGGTGGCGACCATCAGCAGCGGGATAACTTGCTGCGTACGGTTGTAGATGACCTGAACGGTATAGAACAGCTCCGGCAGTGCCAGCACATAAACGATCGACGTACCTTTCGCCAAGCTGATGATCTCGTTGAAACCGGTGGGCAGAATCGAACGCAGCGCCTGTGGCAGAATGATACGTACTGTCCGGCGACCGCCGGGTAGGCCGAGTGCAGCGGAGGCTTCAAACTGGCCAGCATCCACACCAAGAATCCCGCCGCGAATAATTTCCGCCGTATAGGCGGATTGCACCAGCGTCAGGCCAAGCACGGCGACGGAAAATTGATCCAGCAAATCAATCGTCGGGTAGCGCAGAAAGACAACGGAGGTAAACGGAATTCCCAGCGCCAGCTCGTCATAAAGATATGAGAAATTGTAGAGAATAATCAGCACCAGAATCAGCGGCAGTGACCGGAATAGCCAGATATACAGCCACGACAACGTGGAGAGCAGATAAGACGGCGAAAGCCGAGCCAGCGCCAGCGCGGTACCGAAAATAATACTGAATAACGTGCCTAGCGCGGTCAACAGCAGCGTTTGCCCCAGACCGGTAAGAATGACCGGATTGAAAAACCACTCGGCAAACACCGACCATTCCCAGCGCGGATTCAGCGCAATTGACTGAATAATCGCGGCAAAAATAAACAGCGAAAACAGCGCACCGGCAAAGCGGAAAGGATAACGCGCTGGAACGATGCGCAACGGCGCGTCCTGCGCCTGGCTTAGCGGCGCTTGCTGAGAAGAGGTGTGTAGAGATTGCGTCATAATCGATACCCTTTGAAGGTGATTCTGAAAAATGTCCTTTTGCTTTTAATCACCGCACAGGGTGAGCCGCAGCGTGCTGGGTCAACACACTTTCAAATGGCGAGCGATCAGCTCGACTTCCGTCGTTTGCCGGGCTGCCCGGTTCGTCGTCGCGTCAAACAGCGCTTTCTTAAACGGCAGTCGCCCATCGTAAGGTGGAATACTGTAGGTCACCGGATCGACGCTGATATCGAACTGAGGCGTATAGCCGTGGCTCAGATAGAGCCTCACGGCTTCGGGCTGTCGGAAACCGGTCGTCAGGAAAAAGTGCTGATAGCCTAACCGGCGGGCGTGTTGCTCCAACTCTTGCATGACTTTCCCTGCCAGCCCCTGACGGCGCAATGTGTTATCCGTCCATACGCGTTTAATTTCGGCGGTGGTACTGTCGTAGCGCTTAAACGCGCCAGTAGCAATCGGTACACCTTGACGCAGCAGTGCAATAAAAATGCCGTGTGGCTGCTGGTAAATTCCCGGCGGATCGCTTTCTCGCTCACCAAAAAAATCGCCATAACGCTGTTCATATTCCGCGAACAGGCCGTCGATAATCGGGGCCACGATAGGGTCTTCGGGCTGAGTAACAATGAAGATGTCGTCGGACATGGCGTGCTCCTGATTCATTTACCTATATGGGTTATCGGTAACCATGACGTTTCGATCGTGGCATCCCGATAGCCATCGGGCGCTATTAATCGCCCAGTCCCGGTGGATTGATTTCTGAACGATCGATACGCTCAATGCTTTCTCCCCAGCGGTTTAGCACCTGGTCGTATTCGCCACTTTTAATCACGCCGTTCAGCGCCGTGTTAATCGGCTGTACCAGTCCGCTGCCTTTGCGCGTGGTGACCGCAATATGTGCGACGTTCGGGTAGCCGCCGTTGACTGTGCCGACATGCTTAACCTTGCCGGTTAGCTCTGCTTTGTACGCGCCGATCACGTTGGGGCCGAAATAAGCGTCTGAGCGACCGGATTGCAGACTCAGGTTGGCAGCCGCATCGTCCGTAACATAAATCGGCTGAAAGGCGGGCAGGCCGTTGGCGCGATTTTGCTTATCCCATGCCAGCAGTACCGCTTCCTGATTAGTGCCGGAGCCGACAATAATCTTCAGCCCGGCGATGTCTTTCGCTTCCTTGATGGACTGAATCTTACTGGTGGATTTCACATAGAAGCCGAGTGAGTCGACGCGGTACGTGGCGAAATCGAACTTTTCCTTGCGTTCTTTAGTGACGGTAATGTTGATGATGGCAGCGTCGTACTTGCCGGAGGACACGCCGAGCGGCCAGTCTTCCCATGAAGTAGGGACGATGTTCAATTCCAGCCCGAGACTGTCGGCCACCAGCCGGGCGATATCCGGCTCACTGCCCACCACGGTTTTGTTGTCGTCGGCCAGAAACGCCAGCGGCGGTGACGAACCCAGTGCGGCAATCGCCACGGTGAATTTACCCGGTGTGACGAATTTAAAATCAGCCGGAATCTGTGCGATAGCCTCCGCGTTCTTCGGGGCATGGATCGGCTGCTGATTGGCTTTCAGGTCGATGGCCGCCTGTGCCGTCGTGACCGAAAATGTGCCGAGCAGCAGCGATCCCGTCAGTAGCCTTGTCAAAAGCGATGCGCGTACGCGCGGGGCGGTGACCGTTTGTGCGATGGTGTGGACACTCTCTTTTTGCATCTGTCTTTCCCTTGCAGGTTATTCGTTATAATAGTGACATTGTCACTTATAAGGTGGTTACTATTACTTAATCGCCGATACCTGGCGGATTCACGACGGATTGCGCGATCTTTTCATCATCTTCACCCCAACGATCCAGAACCTGCGCATAGCTGCCGTTGTGGATTGCGCCATTGATGGCAGTGCTGATTGCCTGTGCCAGACCGTTATCTTTCTGCGTGGTGACCGCGACGTAAGCGACCGTCGGACCTTTGCCGACCATGCGTGTCTTGCCCGTCAGCGCCGCTTTATAGGCTCCGATAGAATGGGGACCGAAAAAGGCATCAACGCGCCCCGACTGAATGCTCAGGTTGGCGGCGGCATCATCGGTGACGTAGACAGGCTGCACGGGCGGAAGGCCGTTGGCGCGGTTTTGCCGATCCCAGCCCAGCAGAATGTTTTCCTGATTGGTGCCGGAACCGACAATCACCTTCAGACCTGCAACGTCCTCCGGTTTGTTAATCGACGTAATCTTGCTGGTTGATTTCACGTAGAAACCCAGCGTATCAATGCGGTACGTGGCGAAATCGAACTTCTCCTTGCGGAGTTTCGTCACGGCGATATTAAAAATGGCAGCGTCGTATTTTCCCGCCGTGATCCCCAACGGCCAGTCTTCCCAGGAGGCGGGAACCAGTTTCAGTTCCAGCCCGAGTCCGTCAGCCACTAGTCGCGCGATATCCGCATCACTGCCAACAATCGTTTTGTTGTCGTCAGCCAGCAGGGACAGCGGCGGTGAGCTGAGCGCCGAGACGGCAATCGTTAGCTTACCCGGCGTCACGAATTTGAAATGAGTCGGGATCTGCGCGATGGCCTCGTCATTTTTCACGGTACGAATGGGAATCTGGTTGGCCTTCAGATCAATACGGCTGACAAATCCCGCGTCTTGCGCCTGCACGTGAGTGACCAGCGCGGTGCTCAATAATGTCGCCATGCCCGTCGCGGTGATAAAAGAGGAACGCTTCACGGTGAATCTCCTGTTGCGCGAATTAGCGCGTGAATTGATTCACCGGATAATCCAGCGCCAGATTTTCCCGCAGCGTATAGCCGGGATACTCCTGACGGAACAGGCCGCGCTGTTGCAGCAGAGGCACGACGCGATCGACAAAATGATTGAGCGTATCTGGCGTACCGCCCTGAATGATGAAGCCGTCAGCGGCACCATTTTCAAACCAGAGCTGCAAGCCATCTGCTACCTGTTCGGGTGTGCCGCTGAAGACTGGGCGCGGTGAGGCCGCTTCCAGCGCAACCTGTCGCAGCGTTAAGCCTTTTTCCTGCGCGTTGCGCTTGATTTCGTCGGTGGTGCTACGGAAGCTGTTTTTCCCCAGATCGCCGATATCAGGGAAGGGCGCATCCAGCGGATGTTGTGAGAAGTCATAGTGCTCAAAGTAGCGTCCCAGATAATTGAGGGCATCCTCAATCGTGACCAACTGGGCGGTTTCCTGATACTGACGCTCTACATCTTCCGCATCGTTGCCGACAATCACGCTGACGCCCTGAAAGACGTGTAGCTGATCGGCTCGGCGACCGTTTTCTTCCAGTTTCTGTTTTACCTCGCGGTAATAACGCTGCGACTCTTCCAACGTGTGTTGGTGGGTGAAGATGGCATCGGCGTGCTTGGCGGCCAGTTTTTGGCCGTCTTCAGACGCACCAGCCTGAAATACAATAGGGCGACCCTGCGCGGATCGCCCAATATTCAGCGGCCCTTGTACCGAGAAGAATTCCCCTTTATGGTTCAGCGTGTGCAGCTTCTCTGGATCGAAGAACTGTCCGCTGGTTTTGTCACGAATAAAGGCGTCGTCTTCCCAGGAGTCCCACAGGCCTTTCGCCACCTGAAGGAATTCATCGGCAATGCGGTAACGCAGTGCATGTTCTGGGTGCTGTGCGCGGGAAAAGTTTTTCGCCGACCCTTCCAGCGGTGAGGTCACCACGTTCCAGCCTGCGCGGCCATTGCTCAGATGATCGAGGCTGGCAAACTGCCGAGCGGTAGTAAAGGGCTCGGAATAGGATGTCGAGAGCGTGCCGACCAGGCCAATATGCGTGGTGACGGTGGCAAGAGCAGACAGTAGCGTTAACGGTTCAAAGCGATTGAGAAAATGTGGGATGGATTTTTCGTTGATATACAGACCGTCAGCCACGAAGACGAAATCAAATTTCCCTTGTTCGGCTTTTTTTACCGCATCCAGAACAAAACCAAAATTAATACTGGCATCGGGCACGACGTTTTTATGTCGCCATGCGGACATATTTCCCGCTGCGCCCTGTAATATTAAACCCAGTCTTAATTGTCGCTTGGTGGAGGTTTGTTTTTCACTCATTGCCAGGAACCTTTTTATTAATTGAATGTGTTTGTTATTAATTGAGCGAACATATTGTTAGTTGAATTAACCTCCATGAAAGTGAAAATAATCCATCACTAAATCGGCTATCAATAAGCAAGCCATCACTAGGGATTCACGTATTCAATAAAAGGTTAATCAGACGTTAATAGCGTGTTTTCACTATTGATGAGACGGGGCATGATGTAAAACAACAAAAATGGATAATAAAATTCAAAAATTTCAGATGATGACGCGGCTTATTTTGTTAGTATAATGTTAACGATCATGTCTCTCGCCGTATTTAAAGGAAAATATCCATGTCTGATCTGATAGTTGAACGACACGTAACCGCGAATGACGCAACGCCCTCTGCTGCGACTATTACGGTTGACCGGCAGGTGTTTCGCGATGCGATGGCAAAGCTGAGCGCAGCGGTCAATGTCGTTACGACGGATGGCCCGGCAGGTAAGGCTGGATTTACGGCATCCGCTGTATCCAGCGTCAGCGATACGCCCGGTACGCTGCTGGTGTGTTTGAATCGCGGTTCGTCGGTATATCCCACGTTTCAGGCGAATACGCATTTATGCATCAATACGCTGGCCGCTCATCATGAAGCGCTGTCGACACTGTTTGGCAGCCCGTCATCTACCGAAGAACGGTTTGCGGCGGCGGAGTGGGATGTGTTGCATTCGGGCTCACCGGTATTGCGGGATGCGCTGGTCGCGTTTGACTGCCGGGTTGAGGAAGTCGTAAGTGCGGCGACGCACGATATCTTTATTTGCCGGGTATTAGCGATTAAGCCGGGCGAAGGCACGGATGGTCTGGTGTATTTTTCCCGCCGTTATCATGCCGTTCGGGGTTAATATTTATAACTTTCTCACCTAATGCCCTCATCGTAATTAATTGATTTATAAAAATTGCTGCCTCCGTCAGGTCAATCTGGCGGAGGTGATGAGTTGATTACGTCAGTCCGATATTAGGAGAGACACGGGATGAGGTTCCCGCAGGGATGCCTCACCCCGTGGTTGCTCCGGGTATCTCGCTCGTCAAACGATCGGCATTACCGCCTGCGGCGGGGTAACTTTCGTGGTACGCAGACGATGCAGCGCAGCCTCCGCCAACTGTGCGAAATAGCGTGATGCAGGCGCAATCGCGCTTTCATCCGGGTTGAATTGAGGATGGTGCAGGCCAAATTCGCTGTTTGAGCCAATACTGACGAACGTGCCCGGCACGTCCTGAAGGTAAAGTGCAAAGTCCTCACCACTCATTTGCAGTTCGGCATTTTCTACCTGATAGCCTGCGTCTCGGGCAATTTGCTTGCTGAAGTCTGCCCATTCGCTGGTGTTCACGACCGCTGGCGGGCCGGGGTACCACTTCAGTTCTGCTTTGGCACCCAGCGCAACGGCAATACCGCCGATCAACTGCTCAATGCGTTCCGGTATTTCCGCGCGAATTGCGGCATTGTAGGTGCGTACCGTTCCTTCAAGTTCTACCGTTTGCGGCAGGACGTTCCAGGTGTTACCACCCTGGATGCGCGTGACGCTGATGACCAGCGATTCCAGCGAACTGAAGCTGCGGCTGGGCAACGTTTGCAACGCATTGACGATATTGCAGGCGGTGACGATGCTGTCGATGCCCTGTTCGGGTTTGGCGGCGTGCGCGCCTTTGCCGGTAATGTGAATGGCAAAGCGATCCACATTGGCATAAAACGGGCCGCTGCGGGTGGCGAAGGTGCCAGCAGGGAGCTCAGGCGCGTTATGCAGGCCAAAAACGGCAGCCACATCGGAAAGCGCACCCGCGCGGATGAACTGCTTGGCGCCGGTAGAAACTTCTTCTGCAGGTTGGAAAAACACCCTGATTTTACCCGGTAAGACAGATTCGCGTTTTTTCAGCAAACAGGCGGCACCCAGCATCACTGCGGTATGGAAATCGTGTCCGCAGGCATGCATGACGCCCGCGTGCTGAGAGCGAAAAGGGACATCCACCAGTTCTTCTATCGGCAGCGCATCAATATCCGCTCTCAGCGCAATCGTCGGACCGCTACCGTGACCGATCTCGGCAACGACGCCAGTCGTTAGCGTCAGAGGCAACAGGCGGATATTTTTCTCTTGTAGCCAGCGGGTGATGTGCGCGGTGGTTTGATGTTCCTGATTGGACAGTTCCGGGTACTGATGCAAGTGCCGTCGCCAGTGAATAAGCTGCTGCTCAAATGACGTATCACAACAGGGGATAGATTCAGCCATATCAATACACCTCCTTAACAAAACTTATACATCGTAAAGGTAGCCGATAGCCACGCTATGGATAAATACCGTCTGGTTATATTTCATGTCTTTTTATGCGCTCGACTTTGTATTCATTTATTATGAATATTTCTGCTAACAAAACCCATTATTGATATTTATATTTTACGCCATTATACAACATGCTTCTTATTCTGTTTTTTCTCTGGACGAATTTTATCGTGAGGCTCTATTTAGAATAAGAGGCTTGGGTGAATATATTTGTATCGAGCGATCTTGAAATAAGCTGTTACTTTTAATAAATAATGCTGAAGAATAATCACTAAAAATAAGGAAACATCGTGGGATATAAGCTCAGTTTATTAGATCAAAGCCCCATCGCCGAAGGAATGAGCGTGGAACAGGCGTTGGCGCAAACCGTATCGCTGGCGAAAGTGGCAGAAGCGCTTGGCTATTACCGCTTTTGGGTTTCCGAGCATCATAATTCCGATGAGTTGGCGGGGTCCTCTCCCGAGGTATTAATCACCTGGCTGCTGGCGCACACGACAACGCTGCGCATCGGTTCCGGTGGGGTGATGCTACAGCACTATAGCCCGTATAAAGTCGCAGAAAACTTCCATGTGATCGGTGCGCTGGCGGGCGGTCGTGTGGACTTGGGGATCAGTAAAGCGCCGGGTGGACTGCCGCTGGCCACGCGCGCGCTACAGCAGGAAATCGGCGAGGCAGAGCGCGTTTCTTTCACAGAGAAATTACAGCAGCTCAACCGTTTTCTCGATAGCCATGACGAAACGGCAGAGCGCCTGAATGCCACGCCGTTACCGGAACACACGCCACAGCGCTTTCTGCTGGGCGCCAGTCAGGAGAGTGCGCGGCTAGCCGCGTCGCTGGGCTGGAGTTTTGTCTTCGCTGGGTTCATTAACGCCAGTGAAACGTTGCTGACGGAATCACTTCTGAGCTACCGGGAATTGAAGCCCGCCAGCGCCCAGACGCTACTGTCGCTGTCGGTGATTGCCGCTGAACGCCATGAGGATGCCAAGGCGTTAGCCAGCACGCAGCATAACTATAAAGTTTATATTGAGAACAAGCCGCCGCTAACGGTAGGTAGCCAGGAACAGGCCGACAATTTCGTTCGGCAGGCGGGTGTAACGGATTTTCGCATCGTGCAGGAGCCGCGCAATGTGCTTTACGGCACGCCGGAGCACATTCATCAGCGTCTGGAAAGCTACCATCAGCGTTTTGGCGTGGATGAGTTCATTATCCATACGCCCGTGACATCCCCCCGCGAGCGTGAGGCGTCGATTCGGTTGCTGGCGCAGCGCTGAGCAATAGCGAAAAACGTGAGCGATGACAAGGCCGTATCGCATTGTGGGCAGTAACCTGATTTGGTCTATGGCAGCATAATCGGGAAAAATAATGGCGGTGCCGGAGAACAAGGAAGCCTTGATTAAGGCAATCAATAGTCAGTTTGCGCTGTTAATGAAGCGCCTCGAAGCCGTTTCCGTCGATCGTGCATTCGTGCCGGAACTGGCTGGGCATGCGCAGGGAACGCAGATGAGCCCGGCAAATCTGGTGGCGTATTTGCTGGGCTGGGGCAATCTGGTGCTGAAATGGCATAAAAATGAAGAGCAGGGCAAGCAGATTGATTTCCCAGAGACGGGTTACCAGTGGAATCAGCTCGGTTTGCTGGCGCAAAAGTTCTATCAAGACTCCGCCCACATCACCGAATGGTCTGATCTGGTCACGCGGCTTGTCGCGAATAAACGGGAGCTCATCGCGCTGGTTGAGCGCTATACCGATGCACAGCTCTACGGTGAATGCTGGTACGGTAAGTGGACGCGGGGTCGGATGATTCAATTCAACACCGCGTCGCCTTATAAAAATGCGGCAGGACGCCTGCGTGCGTGGGAAAAAAACAAGCAACATCATGATAATAAATAAAAAATACAGGGCTAGTTTTTTGGTCTTGTTTTCCTGCGTGTCGGCGCGTTAGCGGCGTTTTTTCAGACAAAACCTTACATATTACCCCTCCTTGATTGTTCTATACTCAGTAATAAGCAAGGTAATTTTTACTGACAGATGAGATAAAGAGGGGGAAGAAAAATGATGGGTCTCAACCTTGTTTCTCCAGTGTCGTATTACGCCATGCCGAACAAACCTGATCATGTTCAGGGCATTTCCCGCTCGTCGCAGCTGTCTGGTTACCCTCATCCCGATGCTTCTACCCGAACCCGGACAACGTACGAAAATAGTGCTTCGATCTTTAAACCGCCTATAGCGGATGGGATTAACCGCCCAACGGAAAATAACCAGCTTAACGTTTATGTTTAGGATGGTATGAACGGGTAAGATGGGCAATCGCGTGCTGTAAACGATCGTTTTCGGTGCGTGCTTGCCCTCTTTGTTTTCGTTTGATTTTCAAAAAGTATCTTCATCCGGGTATTGCCACCCTCTCTGCCGCGCTGCCATTCTTTTTTCTTCTCTACTAGTCACTTGACCATTCTCGATGTCATCCACGCTTAACCCTATGATTAATCAGAATTACACAATTCTGACAATTTCCTTTCGATTTGCCGCATCTTGACATATTTCATCACATTTTCTTTTGTTCCATAGCCTTGGAATGAATATTGCTGCTATTTTTCTTTCCTTAACAACGACATGACCTGGATAAGGTTCCTCTGGTAACGCGGTAAGAATGACCCGTGTTGATAACGATAAGATTCGATTTATAACGAGAAAAGGGAGTGGTGTTCATGTTCAAGCAAGTCGCAGTTGCGGTAGGGATGGCGTGTTTATCTGTACCAGCATGGGCTTATGATTACGGTGATTATGCGCGCGAGACCGTAGATACGCTCATTAATGATTATCCGGGGCGCTATCGCGGTACGGCAAATTTTGCCGGTGCGGCGGACTGGATGACGCAGCGGATGGCACCCGGTTATACCACTGTCAGGCAGGATTTCTCCTGGACGGCAGGCGGTACGACGCGTTCGTCACAGAATGTGCTGGCCTCTAATGTCGGGCTGAGCAGCGAATACATTATTACCGGCGCGCACTTTGATACCTTCTTCGGGCAGCCGACGTTGCAAGGGCTGGATGACAACGCATCCGGTGCATCGATCCTGACAGAAGTGGCGCGTAATTTTAGCGGCATCCAGACGGAGAAAACGCTGGTCTTTGCGGCCTTCGGGGCAGAAGAAGAGGGGTTACGCGGTTCGCGTGCAATGGTTAACGATCTGATTGCGCAAGGAACTGCTGGCGGCCTTACGGCCATGATTAACATGGACAGCATGATTACCGGCGACAAACTCTACGCGCATGCTGGTAATAACAGCGTAGCGAATCCTGCGCTGACAAGCCTGCGTGAGCAGACGTTGCGTATCGCGAATGAATTGGGCATCGAACTGTTTACCAACCCAGGGTTGAATGCGAGTTATCCGGCGGGAACTGGCTGTTGCAGTGACGGCGATAGCTTCAACGCCGCGTTTGCTATTCCCGTACTCTATATGGAGGCCACCAACTGGGATATCGGCGATCAGGACGGCTATGAGCAAACTACGAACCCTGCGGTGCCGGGGGGCGCGACATGGCATGACCCTACGGTTGATAACGAAGCCTTTCTGACCAGCGTGCTGGGTCAGGAACGCATTGACCAGCGCCTGCGTGACGTTTCACGATTGGTGACACGACTGCTACTGGAAATTTCCAATACCGATTTGCTGCATTCGGCCTATTCCGCCGCTGCGATGCAACAGGCAATGGAGGAGAGCCTGAAGCGTCAGCGCCAATCATTGAGTGATTTGCATAATCAGCGCTGGCTGCTGCTGCAAAATACCCCTCGCAGCGTAGGTACGCTGGATACGGCAGTCGGGGTTGAAGGCGATGTGACTCCGTCAAATGGTTTTGACCGTGTACCGCAGCAGCGTTCCCGTCAGGCGATGGCTTATGCGCTGGTCGATTATCAATTAAGTGACGGTGTCACTGTTGGTGGCAGCCTGAGCCTGCTGCGTAGCAAGGATAAGCTTGAGCGTAATGGACATATTGAAAGCGACACCTGGCAAGCTGGCGTCTATGGTTTGCTGAATCAGGGCGGTCCAGCCTGGTTGGGTAGCGACGTGACGGCGGGCCAGGCGGCGATTGCGTCACGCCGCTCGGTGTATCTGCAATCTGCGGGCGGACCGGTGCTGTTGGACAACACGCTGGACGGCAATACCGAAGCGCAATTTGTCGGTGCCCGCGTAACTGGCGGCTATGATTTTCCGCTAGGCGGACTGCGCACCGGTCCGGTTGCCGGGCTGGATTATGCGCGTTATCGCATCAATGCGTTTGATGATAAAGGCAACCTGCGAACTGGCGTGCGGTATGAAAAACAGGATGTGGATTCGCTGGAAGCCAGTCTGGGCTGGCGCGTGCGCGGTAAGGTAGAATTCAGCAACAACGCGTCGCTACAACCTTATGCTACGGTGGCGTGGGTGCGTGAATTGGCTGATGGGCTCGATTCCAGTTTTACGGTGAAAGATCGCGTCGATGGTGCAAACCGCCGTATTGCGGTTGGGGAGCAGGATAAGAACTTTGGTCGCGCAACCGTTGGTGTGCAGTGGCTTGCGGCAGAAAACCTGAATCTGTATTCCGAGGTCGGTAGCCGTTTCGGCCATCGGGATGGCGATCAAACGCGCTATAGCGTAGGCGTACAGTGGCAATTCTAAGTCTGTTGCTGGATGGACTTAGCTGCTGAAAGGGACATTCGGCGTTAAATGGGGTCTGAAACGACCCCGCAGCGGATTCAGGCGGGCTGGTTATCGTACGGCCCGTTCTGAATGGAATCTCTGACCCGAAGTTCGGACAAGAACAGATTGTCTTTCGAGAAATAGCCGCCGTCCAGCATCGCGATCAGGCGGTTAATCACTTCGTTGATCATATCACTCACCGGATCTTTGACGCTGGAGAGCGACGGTTTCAAAAATGGGGCGGTGGGAATATCGTCGAACCCAACGACAGAAACATCGTGCGGTACGGCAACGCCAGCGTCATCCAGCGCTTTTATTGCGCCAATTGCCATATCGTCATTGCTGGCGAGAACGGCGCTGAACGAGACCCGACTATCGCGCAGGGTGGTAATGGCGAGCGATCCGCAGCGCGGCGTCCATTTTCCTTTCACAATCAATTCATCCCGTACCGCGATATTGGCCGCCGTCAGGGCCTCTTTATAGCCGGAAAGGCGCTCGATAGCGGTCGGCGAATCCAGAGAACCGGTGATAAAAGCGATATCTCTATGACCGCGCGCGATCAGATGCTGCGTGGCGTTATAGCTGGAACCCTTGTGATCGCAGCAGATACAGTGGCTCTGGTGTTTACGCAGTTTACGGTTAACCACCATGATCGGCTGCTTGTACTTCTCGATGATGTCATCCATTTCATCCACGTTAAGAAAACGGGGATAGATGATGATCGCATCACAGCGCAACCCCAGCAGAAATTGAATCGCGGCTCTCTCTTCATCGGCGCTGTGTTTGCCATCGACCAGGATCAACTGACGTCCATTGTCCTCCAGTTTCTTGGCGGCCTGTGATAGCAACTCGTTAAAATAGCTGCCGTTATAGAGCGTGTTAGTCACCACCAAACCAATACAGGCGGATTTGCTGGTCGCCAGATTCCGTGCCAGTAAATTGGGCCGATATCCCGTCTCCTCAATGGCCTGATAAACCAGCGCTTTGGTTTCTTCACTGGTATAGCCTTTGCCCGATAGCACGCGCGATACCGTCGCTTTTGATACGCCTGCTTTCTTCGCCACTTCCTGCATTGTCGACATGGGACATCCTGACACGTTGAACACCTGTATCATTTTACACACTTTATATCCGTCATACTTCAAGTTGCATGTGCGTTGGCTGCGTTTAGTCACCCGAATCACTTACTTGAGTAAGCTCATCGGGATGCCTTCTCTTGCCGCCTGCCTGAAACTCGAATTATTTAGGATATGGACTGGCAGCAGGGTGATGAGCGCAGAAGCGAGCTAAGCAGGAGAAGGAAGATGTTATTCATGACGATCGTGGTCACATAAGTAAAATATTCATAACAAATCTATTGAAATAGCATTCATATATAAACACTATCATGTGGAACCGGTTACCCATCGGCGTTTCATCACGTTGCATGGAGCAGGGATACCGGCATGAATACTTTCATAACTGTATGAAATTGAATAATAAATGTGCGTGCATTAAGTAATATCCCCGTTTCGGACGCGTTAAGCCGTTTGTGAAACCTGGGGAGCGTGCGCGATTACGAGAGATTGTCTATCCATGTCAAAGAATTATGCGGCTGTATCCCGTTCGATCGTCGATGCCATCGGTGGTGCTGATAACATCGCCGCCGTGACCCACTGTATGACCCGCCTGCGCTTTGTGCTTAAAGATAATGATGCAGCGAATGTGGCCGAGCTGAAGGCAATAAGCGGCGTGTTGGGCGTCGTGAAAAATGATAACCAGTGCCAGGTCATCATCGGCAATACCGTTTCTCAGGCCTATGCCGAGGTGGTGAAGCTGCTGCCGGAAGGCGCGGCGGCGGAAAAAGCGGTACCGGTAAACAATAAAATTACGCTGCGACGCATCGGGGCAGGCATTCTGGATGCGCTGATTGGTACGATGTCACCGCTTATTCCGGCGATTATCGGCGGTTCAATGGTGAAACTACTCGCCATGATTCTGGATATGACCGGCATATTTGAGAAGGGATCTTCCACGCTGACGATTCTGAACGTGATTGGCGATGGGGCATTCTTCTTCCTGCCAATCATGGTGGCGGCGTCTGCGGCGGTCAAATTCAAAACTAATATGTCGCTGGCGATTGCTATCGCCGGGGTGCTGGTTCATCCGACGTTTATCGATCTGATGGCAAAAGCGGCGCAGGGTCAGCAGGTGGTGTTTATGGGGCTGTCCGTCACGGCGGTGAAGTACACCTACACCGTGATCCCGGCGCTGTGTATGACCTGGATTCTGTCTTACATTGAAAAATGGGTAGACCGCATTACGCCAGCGGTGACCAAGAACTTCCTGAAGCCGATGTTAATTGTGCTGATTGCGTCTCCGATTGCCATCATGCTTATTGGTCCGATTGGAATCTGGATCGGTAGCGGTATTTCTGCTGTCGTCTACACAGTACATGACTATTTAGGCTGGCTGTCCGTTGCCATCATGGGCGCCATCTGGCCGCTGCTGGTGATGACCGGTATGCACCGCGTGTTTACCCCGACCATTATTCAGACCATCGCTGAAACCGGTAAAGAAGGCATGGTGATGCCGTCTGAAATCGGTGCGAACCTGTCGCTTGGCGGGTCTTCACTGGCGGTCGCCTGGCGCACCAAAAACCCGGAACTGCGCCAGACCGCGCTGGCCGCGGCCGCCTCGGCGATTGTTGCCGGGATTTCTGAACCTGCGCTGTACGGTGTGGCTTTGCGCCTGAAGCGTCCGCTGATCGCCTGTCTAATTACTGGTTTCATCTGTGGTGCCGTTGCCGGTATCGGCGGGTTAGCCAGCCATTCAATGGCGTCGCCGGGGCTGTTTACCAGCGTACAGTTCTTCGATCCTGCCAACCCGATGAGCATTGCCTGGGTGTTCGGCGTCATGATTCTGTCTGTCGTGATTTCCTTCTTCGTCACCTTACTGCTGGGCTTTGAAGACATTCCGGTAGAAGAAAAACCGGAAGAGAAACGCGTACAGGGTGATGAGGTTTCCGCACCGCAGCACGCAGCGAACACGAATTAAATGAAGCACTAATGAGTACGAAGGAGAAGAGCGTATGTCTGCATCAACATTTCCCAATGGGTTCTTATGGGGGGGCGCGATTGCGGCCAATCAGGCAGAAGGCGCGTACCTCGAAGGCGGTAAAGGGCTGACGACGGTAGATATGATTCCCCACGGCGTGAATCGTCTGCCGGTGAAACTGGGGCAAGAACCGCGTTTCGCGCTGCGCGAGGATGAGTTTTATCCCAGCCATCAGGCGATCGATTTCTATCATCGCTATAAGGAAGATATCGCGCTGATGGCGGAAATGGGGTTCACGGTGTTCCGTACCTCCATCGCCTGGAGCCGACTTTATCCGAACGGGGATGAGCTGACGCCCAATGCGGACGGCATCGCCTTTTATCGCGATATGTTTGCCGAGTGCAAGAAATACAACATCGAACCGCTGGTGACGCTGTGCCATTTCGATGTGCCGATGCATCTGGTCACCGAGTATGGTTCATGGCGTAACCGGAAAATGGTGGAGTTCTTTGCCCGCTATGCCAGAACCTGTTTTGAAGCCTTTGACGGACTGGTGAAATACTGGCTAACGTTCAATGAAATCAATATTTTGCTGCATAGCCCGTTTTCCGGCGCGGGTCTGGTCTTTGCCTATGGTGAAAATCAGGAGCAGGTGAAATATCAGGCTGCGCACCATGAACTGGTGGCAAGCGCGCTGGCGACGAAGATTGCGCATGAAGTTAACCCGGAAAATCAGGTCGGCTGTATGCTGGCTGGCGGTAATTTCTATCCGTGGTCGTGCAAGCCGGAAGATGTTTGGGCGGCGCTGAATAAAGATCGAGAGAACCTGTTCTTTATCGACGTGCAGGCGCGCGGTACCTATCCGGCGTATACCAGCCGGTTGTTTAAAGAGAAGGGCATCACGATTGCGTCAGAGCCGGGCGATGATGAGATTCTCAAGAACACGGTGGATTTTGTGTCCTTCAGCTATTACGCCTCTCGTTGCGCCTCGGCAGATATGAACGAGCACAATAGCAGCGCAGCGAACATCGTTAAATCGTTAAAGAACCCGCATATCAAGGCGAGTGAATGGGGTTGGGGAATCGACCCGCTGGGCCTGCGTATCACCATGAATATGATGTATGACCGCTATCAGAAGCCGCTGTTTCTGGTAGAGAACGGGCTAGGTGCGAAGGACGAGATTAACGCACAGGGCGAGATTGATGATGACTATCGCATCAGCTACCTGCGCGAGCACATCAGCGCGATGGCGGACGCTATTGGTGACGGTATTCCGGTCATCGGTTATACCTCATGGGGCTGCATCGATCTGGTTGCGGCTTCCACTGGTGAAATGAGTAAACGCTATGGTTTCATCTATGTCGATCGCGACGACCGGGGCGAAGGCACCTTAGCCAGAAAGAAAAAGAAATCGTTCTACTGGTATAAGAAAGTGATCGCCAGCAACGGCGCCGATCTGAGCTGAATGAAATAGTCTCGTTTAGCTATTCTTGTTATAGCCCTCTAACGGTAACGTTTGGGGGCTATTTTTTTACCCAGATATTTTTTACCCAGATACAGGGAATGTGAACTGCAATTTTTTGCTTGATGCTGCATATTCAATAATGTTAACTATGATAATATCTCATAATCGAGCAAAAGTGAGCATTGTGATTTATTATCAATATCCAATGATACCGTCATATAAACGCGCAGGAAGGTGGTAAACACCATGAGTCAGTTACTTCCCGATATTACTTTTTTCCACGAACTCGCCACGCTGGCCAGTCAGGAAACGTTACCGCGTTTTCGTTCCCTCACTGCCAATCAAATTGAGACGAAGCCAAAAGAGGGCTTTCGCTTTGATCCGGTCACGGAGGCCGATCGGGAGGCTGAGCGGGTCATCCGCGAGCACATCACGCGCCATTATCCCAATCACGCGATCATGGGCGAAGAATTTGGCCTGAGCGGGGAAGGCCCGGTGCGTTGGGTTTTGGATCCGGTTGATGGCACCCGACCTTTCTTATGCGGGCTACCCGTGTGGGGAACGCTTATCGGCCTGCTACACCATGAACGTGCCGTGATGGGGATGATGAGCCAGCCGTTTACCGGTGAGTGTTTCTGGGCCGATGGTTCACAGGCCTGGCGTAGCGACCGGAATGGGGAAGTGCGTTTAAGCACGCGCAAAGGCGTGTCGCTCGAACAGGCGATTTTACACACGACCGCGCCAGAAACGCTGAGCATGCACCCGACCGTTCGCTTTGCTGCACTCACCGAACGCACATTGATGACGCGCTATGGCGGTGAATGTTACGCCATGGCAATGCTGGCGGCAGGCCAGATCGATATCTGCGTGGAGTTTGCATTGCAGCCCTACGACATTGTCGCGTTGATCCCGATTATTGAGCAGGCGGGCGGCATTATCACCGATCTCAACGGGCGGCGGGCGGAAGCGGGTGGCACAGTCATTGCGACCGGTAACCCAGCGCTGCATCAGCAGGTTTTAGCCATTCTGAACGGAACGCGGTCATAGCCGCTGTTTTGTATAACTTACCCCGATGATGTGAAAGACAACGCTTAAGAAGGAATCATGATGAAAGTGGCACACGTTGCGTTATGGACGGCCGATCTGGCCGCGCAGGCGGCATTTTGGCAGGAGTTTTTCACCGCTCAAGTGGGAGAAAAATACGTGAGCCGGAATCGACCAGGGTTTGAATCGCATTTCGTTCAACTGAGCGAAGGTGCTTCTATTGAGCTGATGACGCTGCCGGTGTTGACAGAAGCGTTAACCAATAAAGAAGGCTGCGGCTGGGCGCACGTCGCAATTTCTGTCGGGAGCAAGGCGGATGTTGAGGCATTCGCCAGTAAAGCGGCGGAACGCGGTATTCTGGTTGCCCCACCGCGCATGACAGGGGACGGTTTTTATGAGGCGATCGTCAGCGATCCTGATGGTAATCTGATCGAGATAACCTCAGACTGATTCGGAACCCTTTCGTATGCTGCACAAACTGCCCTCATTCGATCGACAACATACCGCGATGCTGATTTGCGCTGGTGAAATTCGGTTTGGTCCGCCTTATTTTTCGCTCTCCATCGACGGAAAAGCACTGAACGATCGCGTTTTCGGCAAGGACATGCTGTGGTCGCCGGATTCGCGTTATCTGGCAGTGCAAGAGTGGCTCTCCACGGCGGAACGCGACGGCCCGCAAACGGCTTTACTCTGTATTGATATGCTCGAAGAAAGGCAATGCCAGATTTCTCAGGCCGCAGGGGGATTTATCGTCCCCGTGCGTTTCGAGGACGATAAATTAATCTATGAAAAACAGTATTTTGGTGCAGGAAGAAACGGTATCACGGAATACGAGATCCCATTTACCACGCTTCCGCGCTGGAGTGCGTTGCGGCTGCGTTAGCTTTCATAGCTAACCGCATGCGCTTCCGTCGGTGCGGGAAGCTCCCATTTCGTCAGCATACCTTGCAGCGTTTTGTTGCTCAATGTGGTGTCCCGTTTACCGTTGCGGCGCAGTAATTCCTGACGCGGGCGCTCCAGATAGACAATTTCCACTTCTGCGCCGTAGGCATAGCACAGATCTAACGTGCGGGTGCGCATTTGCTGGCTCAGATGTGTGGCATTCCACACGAACGGTTCATGCGTTCGCAGCAGTGAACGTGCTTTGTCGGTCGCCCAATGCACTGCTTTTCCTTCGTTTTCGCCGTGTTTCAATCCCAATTCGGTTCGCGCATCGTCGAAAGAAACCACGGGTAAATTGCGCCGATGTGTCCGCACCCAGGTGTCTTTTCCCGCAGCGGGTAAACCGCACATTACGGTGACTTTTGAACCCGGCTCCTGAAACAGTGGATAATCTGGATGCACATCGGCTCCGCGAAAATAGCTCAGGCGCGTGTGTGCATCGACAAACGATCTCGGCTGGCCGTAACAGCCTTCTTCCCGCGCAAGCTCGCGGAACAGTTCAATACTGTCGAGCACGCGTGCTTGATCCTGACAGATGCGCCCACGCATATCGGCTTCCGCCAGCGTTGCCAGCAGCGGAATGCTTAACTGCCACGATAATTCGCGTATCGTGAAGAGTGGCGGCACACGACGCCGCTCATCCTCAAGGCAGTAAAACGGTACCTGATGCACCGCAATTAAGCGGCAAATCGCTTCCCGAATCGCAAACGGAACGCCGGCATCCCACAGTAGCACGCGAGCATCGATGGCGCCTTTGCGTGAATGTCCCGGCTGACCAATCTGACCCGTTACCGGGTCAATCACCGTCGTGCGATATTTCGCAACGTCATGCAGCAACGCGGCAAAAAACAAGATTTCCTGCTGCTCGCGAGTGGCCGTCTGGTAATCGGGAAGCTGCAATAGCGACTCGACAACCATGATGGTGTGTGTCCAGACATCGCCTTCACCGTGATAACGCGGCTCCTGCGGCGTCTCTTTGGCGCGTTGCAGCACCGGAAACGCGTCCAGACAATCAGCAAAATCTGGCTGTGCGCCAGAGGCGGGGACTAATCCCCTAATGGTATTCCAATCCATGATAATCCTACTCCTTACTTATCGGGCATGGCGGCGGCGAGCGCGTCCAAAGAACGCAGCGTATTCAGCCCCAGCATTTCCCAGGATACGGTTGGACAGGGCGCGTACAGATCAACGCCTTCAGCCAGTTGGTTCGGCAAAATAGGACGTCGGGAATGATGCGAGCCGCTGTCCAGGATGGTTTGGATGAAGTCATGGCGTACCAGCTTGTAGCGCGCCAGTACCTGTTCATCATCCTCCACCTTCAGATACAGGCCTTCCGAACGGTCAGATTTATCGGTTTGCTGCCAGCATAGCGCGAGCGGCAAGCCTTCACGCTGCACGGTGGATTCGAACGCGGTCTTCCAGCTCGGGCTTTTCGCCAACGAGCGGAATACCAGCTTCCACAGCAACGCCGGGTTTGTTGGCATTTCTCCGGCGTAAAGTACCGGAACGGACAACACGGGCGAACCGGCCAGCATCGCGTGTCGGCGTGCCGTCGATAAAAAAATGCCGTCACGACGATCGTAAATATCAAATTCGTGAAAGTAGTGCGGCAAACGGTCGTAAAACACGGAATGCTTGCTGTAAGCCCATTCGCCGTACATCACGAAGCGGTCTTCCAGTAGCTCAAGAAAACGCATTTCGTGCGCGGTAGCCCAGAGCTTGAACTGGTTGAACTGCCGTTCCCGTGAACCGCCAGCCAGATAATGGCCGCGCGACTGGAGCAGAAGTTCCGCCGTTTCATTGAAGGATACGCCGCTGTTCGCGCCGTCGATCTTTTCTTCGATCACGACGTAACGGCCTGCCAGCGCTTTCAGTGCAATTTGGTCCGACGCATCATCGCCAGACTGTAAACGCGAACCTTCCAGATGAGGGGTACGCGGATACTTTAATAACGGTATTGAATGTAAATACATGTTTTTCGCCTGCTGCGTTATTGGCGCAGCCAGGCCCATCTAAGGTAAAAAAGAGGGCCGACGAACGTGTTCTGGCGCGAGTCAATAGCCGGCCGCTGGTATTCCAGAGGTCAGAGTCGCGGGGGAGGAAGCGGGAGATTCGTTCTCTGCTCCGCACAATCGCGGGGAAAGAAGGGAATTCGTACCGCAGCCAACGCTGGCGCAGACTGCGCCGAATCGAGGCTGCTTAATGCAGTCGTCGGCGGTTAGTGGGAGGCTGACGTACAGGGCACTTTGGGGCTCCAAATGACACATTGAGGATGAGTAAACGGCGCGATTCTAGCGAAGGAATCCTCCGACAACAAGTTTTTGTATAAAAAATGCTATTCTTTCCTGTGGTTGTAGAATGTGTTGCTGCGTGTAAACGTGCTAAAAAGACCAGCGGTTATCCGCGTTAGCGTGTGAAGAATAACGCGTGGTGGGATAGGGGAATGCACACAATGAATCGTCGAGGAATATAATGAAAATCAGTGTGATAAAGAAAGGGATTGTGGGCCTGTTACTGGCTCTGCCGTTGTACGGTGTCGCAGAGACAAAAGATCCAGATTTGTTCGTCGGCTATACCACGCAGAATTTGACCGATGCATTACCTGCGCAACTGCTGAACATGATTCAGCGGGACAAAGTGGTCGATGCGGCAAACCACATGGTGCAGACCGAATATATCGATCCTACGACAGGCAATAAGGCGCTGGTTTCACTGTATATGCTACCGCCAAACAGCAAAGGGACGATTCCCATCGCTTCGACACCCAGCGATCTGGATGCCGTGATCGCCAGCACGGAAAAAGAGATGCTGCGTCAACGCATCAAACCCGATCAGCGTGCGGGAAATATTGACGATGCGACGCCTTTCCGCTGCTTACAAACGATTCTAAATAACAAGGTCCTGCATTCGCTGTGTTCGACGCTGATTAAAGGTCGTGTGCTGGAAGTGCAGGCCATTAATACGGTCGATAATATGCAGGATGAAGCCGAACGGCATAAGGTCATCGGGCAACAAAATGCATTCGTTATCGAGATGGGAAAAACGCTGCTGGCGCTTAAAAAATAATACACGCCTGATGCACCAGAACGGGTGCCATCGGTGACAGACTGTCACTGTCTCTCATCAGAACCTCAGAGCGAAGGCGAGCACCTTCGCTTTTTTTGCACCAAAAATCCCCTGATGCGCCCTTGCCAGATTCCTGGCGTTCGTGCATAACTGCCGGTGCCAGAAAGTCGATCCCTGACCGTATCATTACGAAACTGTATTCATCACGAAACGACTTCATTACGAAACAACACCGGATAAACCTTATGCTTTTGTTACTCGTTTTGGCTGTGATTGTAGTCGCCGTTTACGGCTGGTTAAAACAGCCGCAGTATGTATCACCAGAGGTCAAGCCCCAGCCGGAAAACCCACTCTTTCGCGATGGTGCGTTTCATAACCCGGTCGCCCGCCCAACGGTGGCGAGTCAGAACCGTTGGGCTCTGCTGTACCGCTTTCTTTTCGAGAAAGACGCTGGCGCGTTGCCCGATACCCAACTGCCGTCGGAAAAGACCGATCTGCATCAGTTAAGTAAAACGGATAACGTCATCATCTGGATGGGCCATTCCAGCTATTTCATTCAACTGGAAGGGAAAACGTTCCTGCTGGATCCGGTATTTAGCGACAACGCTTCGCCAGTGCCGCGCACCAATGTCGCCTTCAAGGGCAGCAATGTGTATTCACCGGAAGACGTTCCCGAAATAGACTATCTGCTGATCACCCACGATCACTGGGATCATCTGGATTACCCTACGCTGAATGCGCTACGCGGGAAAATCCGCCGCATCATTACGCCAACGGGCGTGGGCTCCTATTTTGTAAAATGGGGGTTCCCGCAGAAAGACATTACGGAAGGTGGCTGGTTCAGTAGTCTGAAAGAGAACGGGGTCGAAATCCATGTGCTTCCGACACAGCATTTTTCTGGCCGACTCCTCAAGCATAATCAAACGCTGTGGGGCTCGTTTGCGCTGATTACGGAACAACATCGTCTGTATCTCGGTGGGGACAGCGGCTATGGCGCACACTACAAGGAGATTGCCGCGCGTCTGGGCGGATTCGATATCGCGATACTGGAGTGCGGACAATACGATCGGGACTGGCCCTACGTTCACATGACGCCGGAAGAGAGCGCACTGGCGGCCAGTGATTTGCAGGCTAAAGCGGTACTACCGAGTCATAACAGCAAATTTAAGCTGGCGCACCACAGCTGGAACGACCCGCTGCAGCGTATTTCGCAGGCTAGCCAAGATCAGGCCTGGCGGCTGATGACGCCCCGTATTGGTGAACGCGTTCAGGTTGATAACCCGCAGCAGACGTTTAGCCAGTGGTGGTAGCACTCAGGTTCGTATGAGCGGGAATCACCGTGCCGCAAACATAATGTATAGGCGTTATTCGAGATTATTAATGAAATGCCCCGTGCTGAGTGACAGACGGGGTGGCTCCCACCCATCTGGATAGATGTTGAGATAGGCGGAAACAGACCACTTTGATAAATATCGCCATTCCCGATTATGTTGCGCTGCGTATTTCCAGCGTAAAGCGACAACCTTTTTCTGAGCTTTCGACCGCCATGTTCCACCCCAGATGCTCCACAATGCGTTGTACGATGGATAAACCGAGCCCTTCGCCGCTTTCACGTGAGCTAGGCAGAAAACGTTGAAATTGCTGCGGGTCGATGCTGGGCGGCAGGCCCGGCCCGGTGTCAGAAACGATCAGCGTTGTGCCATGCAGGGCAATGCGTACTTCGCCTTCATCCGTGTATTGGCAGGCATTACGCAGCAGGTTCCAGACCACACTGCGCGCCAGTTCGGCATTGGTGTGCAGATGGGCGTTTTGCGGGACATCCAGCGTGAGTGCCACCGGTTTTTTCGCCAGCCAAGGTTGGCAGCGCGTGATGCATTCCTCGAACAATGGACGTAGAGGCACGTCGGCGAGAGGCAAGGTTTGCGGATCGCGCGAGAGCAGCAATAGGCAAGTCAACTGGCGTTGCATTTCCTGCGTAGTGCGCACGATACGTTCAGCGCTTGGCATCAGGTGACTGTCGGCAGGTAATTGGTACACGATGGTTTCCGCCGCCCCGCCAATGATGGCCAGCGGTGTGCGCAATTCATGGCTGGCATCGCTCACAAAGCATCGCTCGCGCTGTAGAAACCGTTCCAGCTCATCGCTGTGTTGCGCAAATGCGCGCGCGAGCACGCCGATTTCGTCACGTGCATCCTGAAAGGGGAAGGGCTTTTGCTTGCGCTGCACGACGTCGGCCAGACGTATGATGGGAACGGTAACACGAGCCGAAGTTAGTCGACCAATCCAGAACGCACACAAAATACACAGAAGAATGACTAGCGGCGCGAAGCCGTCAATTAGGTACTCCAGATACTCGTAATCCTTGCCATCCTGCAACAGGTAGTAGCGCCGATCGTTAAGTTCGAACACCAGCAGGTGCCAACCATCGGGTTTTTCCATACGGTGGTAGCCCGGCGCATACTGGCGCAGGGCATCGGGCGCGGTCTGCGCATCATAGAGCAGGTTGCCTTCAGGCAGGGTGGGAGTAATGCCTTTGGCAATGTCGGCTTCCAGTTGAGGCAGCACCTCGTTACGCAGGTTTTCTGAGATCACATACGCTCTCAGTTCATCGTAGTCGAGTTGATCTGCTACAACCACAAACGCCATGACTGCCACCATCAGCAGCACGAAGGAAACCATAATGCGCGTCTTGAGCGTCACCTGTTGATAAATGGATTTCATGATGATTATTCTGCCCTTGTATGATTATTCCGGTGCAGCCTCCCCGGGCTTATGCAGGCGTAAACCGATGCCATGCACCGTTTCTATCAGCGCAGATGTGAAGTTTTTGTCAACTCGCTGGCGCAAATCATGAATATGTGTGCGCAAAGCGCCACTATCAGGCGGTTCGTCACCCCAGAGCAAATATTCCATCTCCTGTTTTTTGACGACTGCAGGGGCGGATCGTATCAGGCACAGCAGTAATTTATGCGTGGTTGGGGTCAGGGTGATCGTCTGGCCCTGCCGCTGTGCCTGTGGTGTGCGGGTGTCTACCTGTAGATCTCCCCAGACTAGCGTGCCCTGTACTTGTTGCCCTTGGGCTCGGCGCACCAGGGCCTTGATGCGTGCGTCCAGCTCCTGAAGCGAAAAGGGTTTTATCAGGTAATCGTCAGCACCCAACGCAAGGCCCTGCACGCGATCATCTATCGGATCGCGTGCGGTCAGCATCAACACCGGCACAGGATTCTGAAATTCCTGACGGAGCTTTCGGCACAGCGTCATACCGTCCAGTCGCGGCAGCATCAGATCCAACAAAATGGCGTCGTAATCATTCTGTGTGGCCATACGCAGGCCCGTGGCACCATCACGTGCGTCATCCAGCACATAGCCCAGCGGCTCGAAAAACTCGTACAGGTTGGCAACTAACTCAGGGTTGTCTTCGATAATGAGCAGGCGGGTCATAAATAATTAGCGTCTTAAATAGGTTACCGGAATCTTAACAACATCTTGACACACACTTTTTGATACTACGCGCACTTTCAACTCATTGGGGATTACGCGTGTTTCAACGTCTGTCATCCTTGCAGCTCAACCCGATACAATTGACTTGGGTAGCCGCACTGTTCTTCACCACCATTGGCAACGTTGGGCTGTGGCAAATGCTATGGTCTAACGTGGAGATCAACAGCTTACACGGCTTGCTGTTTTTCATCAGCCTGCCGGTTTTCTTTTTCTGCCTTATCAACCTGTTGCTCACGCCCGTTTTGGCATTACCGTGTGTGCGTAAGCCGCTATTGGCACTCTTGGTTGTCATCAGCGCCAGCTGTAGTTACTTCATGTTCAGCTATAACGTGCTGATCGATCGCAGCATGGTGCAGAACATCTTCGAGACCAATCAGGCAGAACTCGCCTCGTACTTTTCCATTCCCTTGCTGCTCACCATTCTTGTGCTTGGTGTGTTACCTGCTGCGGTGATGGTTTGTCTACCCACCAAACAGACCGAACATCCCTTCCAAAACGCGCCATGGTGGCTGGGCAATGTTCTGGTGACATTAGCTGTGCTGGCCGTGGTGACAATGCTGTTCTACAAGGACTACACCTCGTTGCTGCGCAACAATCTGCAAATCAGGGATCAAGTGCTACCTTTCAACTTTGTGCGTAGCACTAACGGCTACCTTAAGCGCTACCTGAAACGCACGACATCGCAGTTGTTGCGAACCGTGGCAGAAGATGCCACGCGTCCTGCGATTGTGGCCGGAGAACGGCCTAAACTCGTGATTGCCGTGGTAGGTGAAACCGCGCGGCAACTTAGCCGTTAGCCTATTCCCCCATACAGGAGCCGCTTGTGTCAAAAATCAACGTGGAAAAATTCGTTGCTGGAACTCTGGAAAAAAGTTTTGACGTTCCTGCATTCGCCGTAAATATCCTTGCTCAGCTTTTGCCTGCGTTCGCAATGAGTGAGCTTGCTGAGCGAGGTATAGATATTCTGGCTATTGTCGGCGCCAACAAATTGGGTACGCCATATTCCTCTTCGATCGAGGTGGTTGAGGAGGGAGTGCAAAAAAAGGTAGGCATCTCTGTTACCGCCGGCGAGCGATAAGTCCCGTTCCAGCCGGGGCTTCTGAGCCACTGTCGCAACACCAGCCGCGTCTCATTTTTTACTGCGCTGTCATGAGATGGAATGAGACATCATGAAAACAAAAATCCACGCAATGGCGTGGATTTTTGTGATATTCACGAGGTTGCAGTGCACCTCATGAGACAACAGAAGCGATTAGACGTTGAACAGGAAGTTCATAACGTCGCCATCTTTTACGATGTAGTCCTTGCCTTCTGAACGCATCTTTCCGGCTTCTTTCGCGCCTTGTTCACCTTTGTAGGAGATGAAATCTTCATAGGCGATAGTTTGTGCGCGGATGAAGCCTTTCTCGAAGTCGGTGTGAATTTTACCCGCAGCCTGTGGGGCGGTGGCGCCGACAGGGATGGTCCATGCACGAACCTCTTTCACGCCCGCGGTGAAGTAGGTTTGCAGGTTCAGCAGTTCATAACCCGCACGGATAACGCGGTTCAGGCCCGGTTCTTCCAGACCTAACTCAGCCATAAACTCTTCGCGGTCAGCGTCATCCAATTCCGCGATATCTGATTCAACGGCCGCACAGACGGCCACAACGACAGAACCTTCAGCGGCAGCGATGTCGCGCACTTTATCGAGGTACGGGTTATTTTCAAAACCGTCTTCGTTGACGTTGGCAATGTACATGGTTGGTTTCAGCGTCAGGAAGCTCAGGTATTTGATTGCTGCTTTATCTTCATCGCTTAAATCCAGCGAACGCAGCATCCCGGCGTTCTCCAACTGCGGTAAGCATTTCTCCAGCGCGGCCAGTTCAGCTTTAGCATCTTTATCGCCGCCTTTGGCTCTTTTCTGCACGCGATGAATGGCGCGTTCGCAGGTATCGAGGTCAGACAACGCCAGCTCAGTGTTGATCACGTCGATGTCATCCGCAGGGTCAACTTTGTTGTTTACGTGGATGATATTGTCATTTTCGAAGCAGCGCACAACGTGGCCAATAGCTTCCGTTTCACGGATGTTGGTCAGGAACTGGTTACCCAAACCTTCACCTTTGGACGCGCCTTTTACCAGACCGGCGATATCAACAAATTCCATGGTAGTAGGGAGGATACGCTGCGGCTTAACGATTTCGGCCAGTTTGTCCAGACGTGGATCGGGCATCGGCACGACGCCGGTATTTGGCTCGATGGTACAAAACGGGAAGTTGGCCGCTTCGATGCCGGCTTTGGTCAACGCATTGAACAGAGTGGATTTACCGACGTTAGGCAGCCCAACGATACCGCATTTGAATCCCATGTTTATATCACCTTAAATAACTTATTAATCAGGCAATTACTATATTTTGCCTGTCAGAATGGAAACATTTCGGCCGATTATACACGGAATGGCGATTTATCTCGATCTCCCATCCGCATTCTGACCAGTTTATGCTGGTTTGAAGGCATGCAAGCGGTTCATCGCTTTGATCATGTCTTCTTTCATCAGAATTTCTGTGCAGCGCACGGCTTCGTCAATGGCATCGTCGATTAACGTCTGCTCGCTTGTCGGCGGTTTACCCAGCACAAAGCCAGTAACTTTGTTTTTATCGCCCGGATGGCCGATACCAATACGCAAACGATGGAAGTTTGGGTTGTTACCCAATTTGCTGATGATGTCTTTCAGCCCGTTATGGCCGCCGTGCCCGCCACCCAGTTTAAGTTTGGCAATCCCCGGTAATAAATCCAGTTCATCGTGTGCAACCAGAATTTCATCAGGCTGGATGCGATAGAAGGTGGCCATTGCCGCGACGGCTTTGCCACTCAAATTCATGAACGTGGTAGGGACCAGCAGGCGTACATCTTGCCCAGCCAGATTCAGACGGGACGTGTAACCAAAAAATTTGCTTTCTTCTTTCAGCGGCTGACGGTAAGCGTCCGCCAGACGATCGACAAACCAGGCGCCCGCATTATGGCGGGTGGCGGCATATTCAGCGCCAGGATTTGCCAGGCCGACAATTAATTTAATGCTGCTCACGGTATATTCCAGATTGCGTGCTTAAACTGACGCAGGGTAGCGTGATAAACGAAAGCGCTAGTTTACACACCGTATGCTGGATAGCAAAATCTCGGTGTTGGAATGTAAATATCATGTTATTTGTTCAGTGCCGTGATTATTCGGTTTTTTGTCTATTTATTTGTTTAAACGTAAAAAAATATTAACCATCCCTTTTATCTGTGATCCCTCCCGCAATCATCCATGCACATTATTGTCTATAATTACATCAATAATAAGAAAGTAAGCGGTAATGGCACTCCGATTCATCCACAGAATTAATCTGGAGGTGGCAGATGAAACGTAAAAACGTGACAGTATTGGGTAACATGTTGATGGGGCTCGGTATGATTCTGATGATTGGCGGCATTGGCTTTTCCATCGCCAGCCAATTCCCTAAACTGAATGTCCCTGAATATATGACGTATATTGATCTGGTCGGTATTTTCTCTGGTGCAATACTTTGGTTAGTGGGAGCACGTATTAGCGGGCGTGAGGAAGTCGCAGACCGTTATTGGTGGGTTAAACACTTTGATAAGCGTTGCCGCCGCCAACGTCACCCATAATCGTTAATGGCGCCATAGACGTTAATGAAAATTGAACATGAGAGCCGCTGTAGCTTCGCTATGGCGGTTTTTTGTTTTTTATAGCGATAGTGTTTTTTACAGTGATGAAAATAAGAAAGCCACCTTGTTACAGGTGGCTCCCTCATTATCGTTTGCGAGCGGTTACCCGATCAGCAACGATTAATGCTCAAACATCGCAGAAATAGATTCTTCGTTGCTGATACGACGAATCGCTTCTGCCAACATCCCGGACAGCGTTAACGTACGAACATTCGGCAGTGAACGAATGTTTTCCGCTAGCGGAATAGTGTCGCAGACAATCACTTCATCAATTACAGAGTTCTTGATGTTCTCGTAAGCATTGCCTGAGAAGATCGGGTGTGTGGCATAAGCGAATACGCGTTTAGCACCACGTTCTTTCAGCGCTTCCGCCGCTTTACACAGCGTGCCGCCAGTATCGATCATATCGTCAACCAGTACACAGTCACGGCCAGCGACGTCACCGATGATGTGCATCACCTGAGAAACGTTGGCACGCGGACGGCGCTTGTCGATGATCGCCATGTCGGTATCGTTCAGCAGTTTAGCGATTGCGCGCGCGCGCACAACGCCACCGATATCAGGAGAAACCACGATCGGGTTTTCCAGATTCTGTTGCAGCATATCTTCCAGCAGGATCGGGCTACCGAATACGTTATCTACCGGAACATCGAAGAAACCCTGAATCTGCTCAGCGTGCAGATCAACAGTCAGAACACGGTCAACACCGACACTGGACAGGAAGTCAGCAACGACTTTCGCGGTGATTGGCACACGTGCGGAACGCACGCGACGGTCCTGACGGGCATAGCCGAAGTAGGGGATAACAGCGGTAATACGTCCCGCGGAAGCGCGACGCAGAGCATCGACCATCACAACCAGTTCCATCAGGTTGTCATTGGTGGGTGCACAGGTGGACTGGATGATGAAAATATCACCACCGCGTACATTTTCATTGATTTGCACGCTGACTTCGCCATCGCTAAAACGACCGACAGCGGCGTCGCCAAGGCTAGTGTACAAACGGTTGGCAATACGTTGTGCTAGTTCCGGGATGGCGTTACCAGCAAAAAGCTTCATATCAGGCACGAGAAGAACCTCAGGCTTGCGTCCAGAGAAATATTGCGCCTGCCAGGCAGGGAGAACAACAGGCACAATATGCATACGGGTGTATGAATTAAGTTTGCTACAGACTGGCCGCATGGCAGCCGGTGTGTGGCAAAACCTAAAGTTGCCCGGAAAGGGTACGTTGTAGCGGAGAGACGTTAACGCCTCGCGCGACGAAACCGTTTAGCCATTCCGGGGCCTGGTCAAGCACCTGACGGGCTGCGAACTCGGTGTCAAACTCTGCAAACACACAAGCCCCCGTTCCAGTCAGGCGCGCCGGGGCATATTCTAGCAGCCATGAAAGTAGCTGTTCAACCTCACGAAAACGTTTTCTTGCGATAGCTTCACAATCATTGACGAAGGTCTGGTTTAATAAAGTTTCTAAATCACGAATTGGCGAATTCCGCGTCAACTCAGGATCGCTGAAAATCAACGGCGTGGCAATACTCACGCCGGGGTGTGCCACCAGGTACCATTTCTCTGGCGGATTTGCTGGCGTTAACTGTTCACCAATACCTTCAGCAAAGGCGGCATGCCCACGAACAAAGACGGGAACGTCGGCGCCTAATTGCAATCCTAGCTCGGCCAAGGTATCAACGCCCAGCCCGCTTTGCCACAAATGATTAAGGGCGACCAAAACGGTAGCCGCATTGGATGAACCGCCGCCCAGCCCGCCGCCCATCGGCAGGCATTTCTCAATACTGATGTCTGCGCCGAACTGAGCAGGGCGAATATCGTAGCGTTCGCAGTGCTGCTGTAATAAGCGTGCGGCGCGGACGATCAGGTTTTGTTCGTTCTCTACACCGTCCACGGGGGTAAGCAGGTTAATCTGGTCGTCATCACGTGGCCGAATTGTCAGGGTGTCACCGTAATCCAGAAACTGGAATAGTGTTTGCAAAAGGTGATACCCGTCTTTTCTCTGGCCAGTAATATAAAGAAACAAATTCAGCTTGGCGGGGGCAGGCCATGTCTCGATAACCGTCGGTTGCATCGCTTATTTAACCATCCAGTTGTTCATTTTCAGCTTAATACGCTGTTCCCCCTGAACCAGCTCCAGGCTGGTTGGCAGCGGAGGCGTCAGCTCGGTGTTGTAGCTCTGATAGCTGACATTCCAATTTTGATTGCCCTTGCGATAGGTGACGGTTTTCAGCAGAGAGCGCTCATCCAACGTGAATTCGGTGGCGTCGCCTGGGATACCGAGGATCCACTGGCGCAGATTGTTCAGCGGGATTGCCATGCCGGTGAGCTGCTGAATCATGTATTCGGCATCTTTCCCCACGTAGCGCTTGCCCTGATTATCCGTGATTTGCACGCCGTCAGGCTGGGCGCGCAGTTCTAATTCGGTACTGCCGAGCGGGTTGGTCAGCAGCAGTCGATAACGCTGTGGCGGTGTGTCCTGCCAGAAAAAATTGGCTGATACTCTTTTGCTATCGGAGATATAGGCAAAAGCGCCGCGAGTCTGGTATTGGCTGAGTTGCTGTACTTTTTGCTGATGTTGTTGCCACTCTGGCGAGGTGGGACTTGTACTCGTTTGGGTGGGTTGATGAACGCTACAGGCGGCTAGCAACACGCTGGCTAAAGGCAGTAAACGCAGGCATCGGACGGTTTGGGTTGGCATGTCGGTCGTATCCTGTAAATGAACGAAGTTCGTGAAATACGTCACGCTAACGGGCTTACCGCTCAGCGTCAATGGTTGTTATTCGTTAATGGCGTTTATTGTTTTTTGTCAAAAAGTGACTACCTCAGACGAGGTGTATCGCGCGCTGTCGCTTTTCTTGCACTCCTGCATCAAGTAGAATGCGACTCAAACGAAATCCATACTAAGACCGGTATTACTCAGAAACAGCCTAATGACCCTGCTTGCGCTTGGTATTAATCACAAAACCGCACCAGTTTCTCTGCGTGAACGCGTTGTGTTCTCACCAGATAAATTAGGGGTGGCCCTCGACAGTCTGCTACAGCAACCGCTGGTGCAGGGCGGCGTTGTGCTGTCTACCTGCAATCGTACGGAACTCTATCTTAGCGTTGACGAACAGGAAAACCAGCGTGAACAGCTGATTCGCTGGCTGTGTGAATATCATCAATTGCGCCCGGAAGAGGTCAACGGCAGTCTGTACTGGCATCAGGATAACGCCGCCGTTAGTCATTTGATGCGCGTGGCCAGCGGTCTGGATTCGCTGGTGTTAGGTGAACCACAGATTTTGGGACAGGTGAAGAAAGCGTTTGCCGAATCACAGCGTGGTCATTCCCTGTCCAGCGAACTGGAACGATTGTTCCAGAAGTCTTTTACCGTGGCCAAGCGCGTTCGTACGGAAACGGATATCGGTGCCAGCGCCGTGTCGGTGGCATTTGCCGCCTGTACGCTGGCGCGGCAGATCTTTGAATCACTGGCGGATGTTACGGTGCTGCTGGTTGGTGCCGGAGAAACCATTGAACTGGTTGCTCGCTATCTTCGTGAGCACAATGTACAGAAAATGGTGATCGCGAACCGTACCCGTGAACGCGCGCAGGCGCTGGCAACGGAAGTGGGTGCAGAGGTCATCACGTTGGCAGAGCTGGATGAACAACTCGTTCAGGCCGACATTGTGATCAGTTCAACGGCCAGTACGCTGCCGATTATCGGAAAAGGGATGATGGAACGGACGCTGAAGGCGAGACGGAATCAGCCAATGCTGATGGTGGATATTGCGGTTCCGCGTGATATTGAGCCGGAAGTCGGCAAATTACCGAACGTTTATCTCTACAGCGTGGACGATCTGCACGCGATTATTCAGCATAACCTCGCGCAGCGCAAAGCGGCGGCGGTGCAGGCCGAATCTATCGTGCAGCAGGAAAGTTCCGACTTCATGGCGTGGCTGCGTGCGCAGTCCGCGGTGGAGACCATTCGCGATTATCGCGCTCAGGCCGATGAGCTGCGTGCAGAAATGACGGCCAAGGCGCTGGCTGCCATCCAACAAGGCAATGACGTTGAAGCGGTGATTCAGGAACTGACGCACCGTTTAACCAACCGCCTGATTCACGCGCCGACCAAATCCCTTCAGCAAGCCGCTCGTGACGGCGACCAAAATCGGTTACAAATTTTACGTGACAGCCTTGGGCTGGACTAGCATTCATCTCTATTACAGGATTTAACCGCCCGTATGAAGCCTTCTATTGTTGCTAAACTGGAAGCGTTACAAGAACGCCATGAAGAAGTCCAGGCGTTACTCGGTGAGCCCAGCGTCATCGCTGATATGGATCGCTTTCGCGCGTTGTCGCGAGAGTATGCTCAGCTCACTGATATTACTCGCTGTTTCCAGCAATGGCAGCAGGCGCAAGAGGATCAGCAGACCGCAGAAATGATGCTGGACGATCCTGAAATGCGCGATATGGCGCAGGAAGAATTGAAAGAGGGTAAAGCGACCATTGAAGCACTGGAGCAACAGCTTCAGGTGCTGTTGTTGCCGAAAGATCCCGACGATGAGCGCGGCTGTTTTCTGGAAGTGCGTGCCGGGACGGGCGGCGACGAAGCCGCGATTTTTGCCGGCGATCTGTTCCGCATGTACAGCCGTTATGCCGAATCACGTCGCTGGCGCGTCGAGGTGATGAGTGCCAGCGATGGCGAACATGGCGGTTATAAAGAAGTTATCGCTAAAATTTCCGGCGACGGCGTGTACGGCCAGCTTAAATTTGAATCCGGCGGCCATCGCGTGCAGCGCGTTCCTGCCACAGAATCTCAAGGGCGTATTCATACCTCGGCCTGTACGGTCGCCGTGATGGCGGAAGTACCGGAAGCAGAACTGCCGGACATCAACCCTGCGGATTTACGCATCGATACCTTCCGTTCTTCTGGTGCGGGCGGCCAGCACGTTAACACCACCGATTCCGCCATCCGTATTACTCACTTGCCAACCGGTATTGTCGTGGAATGTCAGGACGAGCGTTCACAGCATAAAAACAAAGCCAAAGCGCTGTCTGTGCTGGGGGCGCGTATCCGTGCGGCAGAAGTGCAGAAACGTCAGCAGGAAGAAGCGTCAACTCGCCGTAACCTGCTCGGCAGCGGCGATCGCTCTGACCGCATCCGTACCTATAACTTCCCGCAGGGAAGGGTGACCGATCACCGTATTAACCTGACGCTTTACCGCCTGGACGAAGTCATGGAAGGAAAATTGGATACGTTGATTCAGCCAGTCGTGCAGGAATATCAGGCCGATCAGCTTGCTGCGTTGTCCGAGCAGGAATAATGACCTATCAGGATTGGTTAATCTCTGCGACGACGCAACTGGCGGCGGGAGAAAGCCCGAAGCGAGATGCGGAAATTTTGCTGGGCTTTGTGACCGGTAAGCCCCGCACGTTCCTGCTGGCGTTTGGTGAAACTGAGCTGAACGCGGCTGAACAGCAGCAGTTAGCTAAACTACTAGCGCGCCGCGAACAGGGAAAACCCATTGCTTATTTGATCGGCGAGCGTGAGTTCTGGTCACTGCCGCTGGCTGTGTCGCCCGCTACGCTGATCCCCCGCCCCGATACCGAGTGTCTGGTCGAACAGGCGCTGCTGCGCCTGCCTCAAACGCCGTGTGCCGTATTGGATTTGGGCACCGGAACCGGAGCGATTGCGCTGGCGCTGGCCAGTGAACGGCGCGATTGCCGGGTGACGGGCGTTGATGTTCAACCGGATGCCGTCGCGTTAGCGACAAAGAATGCCCAGCAATTGGGCCTCAATAACGCCCATTTCTTGCCTGGAAGCTGGTATTCACCGCTTGATCAAACGCGCTTTGCGCTCATCGCCAGTAATCCACCGTATATCGATGCGGATGATGTGCACTTGTTGCAGGGCGATGTTCGTTTTGAACCTGCCAGCGCGCTGATTGCTGCCGACAACGGGCTGGCGGATTTACGCACCATTATTGAATCTGCCCCGCATTATTTAGAGGCCGGTGGCTGGCTGCTGCTGGAACATGGCTGGCAGCAGGCTGATGCCGTACGTCAGCTCTTGCAGACACGCGGATTCACACAAATAGAAACCTGTCAGGATTATGGTGGCAATGACCGCGTGTCGTTAGGACGCTGGTTGGATGCCCAAACGCATTAGGAGCAATGGAAGTGATAACTCTTTACCCAGCCATGATATATCTGCATCTGGCAACGGTTGGCATCAGTATTTCCCTGTTTATTACTCGTTTTTTCTGGCTGTGCCGGCAATCAGCGTTACTGCAACAACGCTGGGTGAAAATCCTGCCGCATATTAACGATACCTTGTTATTAATCAGCGGTATTGGTTTAATCACGCTTAGCCACACTTATCCGTTTACTCCCGAGCAAAGCTGGCTGACGGAAAAACTGTTTGGCGTTATTATTTATATCCTTCTTGGCGCGGTCGCCTTGGGGAAACGCCCCCGTAGTCAGACTGTTCGCGGGCTGGCGTTTGTATCTGCTTTAATGTGCTTTGGTGTGGTCGTGCTTTTGGCACTGACTCAGTCACCGTTGCTGATGGAATAATTATGAGTGCTATTGCTGATTTTGAATTCAACCAGTCGCTGCTAAGTGATGGTGTCGTGTTGGTTTCACAGGCTATTCGCCGCGACTTTCCCGCTCAGGATGTGCGGCAAAATCTGCAACAGCTGGTTGAGAGCGCTCGAGCCGCTATTCCGGACGATCTCGAGCAAGATCTTCAGCTTGAAAAGCTGATTGAGCTGTTTTATCACACCTGGGGATTCGGCGGTGCGGGCGGCGTTTATCGCCTGTCTGATGCACTGTGGCTCGATCAGGTGCTTGAATCGCGTCAGGGCCTGCCCGTGTCACTTGGCGTCATCTTCCTGCACATCGCCAATGAGCTTGGTCTGCCGCTGATGCCAGTCATTTTCCCGACGCAGCTGATTCTACGAGCCGACTGGCTCGACGAAGAGATGTGGCTGATCAATCCACTAAACGGCGATACGCTGAGTGAGCATGTGCTGGAAGTCTGGCTGAAAGGTAACATCGGTCCATCAACCCGCCTGCTGGATGAAGATCTGGATGAAGCAGAGAATGTCCTGATCGTGCGTAAAATGCTCGACACGTTGAAAGTTGCACTGATGGAAGAAAAGCAGATGGAACTGGCGTTAAGAGCCAGCGAAGCGGTGCTGCAATTTGACCCAGACGATCCGTACGAAATTCGCGATCGCGGCCTGATTTATGCACAGCTGGATTGTGACCATATTGCGCTGTCCGACCTCAACTATTTCGTTGAACAGTGCCCGGAAGATCCAGTGAGTGAAATGATAAAAGTACAGATTCACTCGATAGAGCAGAAACAGATTGTCTTGCATTAAAAAAACAGTCTTACATTAAGAACCGTTTTGCAGTAATGCAGCGTTAATTTATTTCCCGACATGAAGGTAAAAGTATGACGAATAAAGTGGTCAAGATAGGGGATATCCCCGTCGCCAATAATCTGCCTTTTGTGCTGTTTGGCGGTATGAATGTTCTTGAATCACGCGATCTGGCGATGCGCATTTGTGAGCATTACGTCACGGTCACGCAGAAGTTGGGCATTCCTTACGTGTTCAAAGCGTCATTCGATAAGGCTAACCGCTCCTCGATTCACTCTTACCGTGGTCCTGGTCTGGAAGAAGGGATGAAGATCTTCCAGGAACTGAAACAGACCTTTGGCGTAAAAATTATCACTGACGTGCATGAAGCACACCAGGCGCAGCCTGTTGCCGATGTGGTTGATGTGATCCAGCTTCCTGCGTTTCTGGCACGTCAAACTGACCTGGTCGAAGCGATGGCGAAAACGGGTGCGGTAATCAACGTGAAAAAACCGCAGTTCGTCAGCCCGGGGCAAATGGGTAATATCGTCGATAAGTTCATCGAAGGCGGCAACGATCAGGTCATCCTGTGCGATCGCGGCAGCAACTTCGGTTACGACAATCTGGTTGTTGATATGCTCGGCTTCAACGTCATGAAGCAGGTTTCTAACGGTTCACCGGTGATTTTTGACGTTACGCATGCGCTACAGTGCCGCGACCCGTTTGGTGCCGCGTCCGGTGGCCGTCGTGGTCAGGTGACGGAACTGGCGCGCGCCGGTATGGCTGTTGGTCTGGCAGGGCTGTTCATTGAAGCTCACCCAGATCCCGCGAATGCAAAATGCGATGGCCCGTCTGCGCTGCCGCTGGATAAACTGGAGCCGTTCCTGCAACAGATCAAAGCGATTGACGATCTGGTGAAAAACTTCCCAGAACTGGATACCAGTAAGTAATCCTCTGCTTACAGCAAAATTGATTACTGACATAAAAAAACCCGCGATATCGCGGGTTTTTTGTTGATAACGTTTGTGGCTTTCTACAACGCTGCAAGCTCGTTGTTATTTATAGAGATCGGCGCTGATGGTCATGTTGTTGCCTTTGCCTTCCCACTGTCTGGTGATGTGGTAGTACTTGGCACCTTTCTCGCCCGCACGTTTAGCAACGGCTTCAGATATCTGTGTAATATTGGTGTAGCTACCACGGAACTGGATGGAGTCGAAAGGCACCATCTGTGCCGCCGTGGCATTGTTCAGTTCCTGAATCTGTGTGCCATCAGATAGCGTTACCGTGTAACGTCCACCTTTCGAGGATTGCGTTTCAAAGAAGTTGCCCACGCTGCGGCTAGGGCTATCCGAGTAAGCAACGCCTGGGATTTCTACTTTCGCTGCTTCTGCACCACCGGCAGCCAGTGCAGCGCGCCCCGCATCAGAATCGGCAGGGATCGCATCAGGTCTCTGAAGCTGGCGCTTTGGCGCATCGGCTTTATAGATAAATGCGGTTGCCCTTTGGTTCGCACTATTCGAGTTCACATCGATTTGGCGCACAATGTAGAACGAATCAGCATTTTTCTCTTTTGCTGCTTTCGCAATCGCATCGATCAGATCAGGCTGAGTGCTGAATAAACCGCTCACCGTGACGGTGTCATAAGGCTCCAGCAGGTAAGCCGCATCTTTCGGCAATTCTTTCACGCCGTAGATGGTGCGATATTGCACGTTCTGTTTCGCTTTAGGGGCATCTTTATGGTACAGATCGACAGTCACATTCCAGGATTCGCCTGAATTAGCATCCGTCATAGACTGAACATAAAACGACGCTGCACCCAACTTGTCTGCACGTGTTGAGGCCGCGGCAACCGCTTCATTGATCGCATTAAAACGCCCCTTGAACGTAATGCGTTCAAAAGGTTGCAGGGATTTTGCCTGCTCAGGTGTCAGTTCCTGTGCAGCCTGCGCTGAAAATGCCGAGAGTGATAACAATAACGTGGACGCAATAACAGTAGTCTTCAGCTTCATAAAAAATCCTTTCGCCTTCCTGCAACTCGAATTATTTAAGGTATAGCAATCAACCTGTAACGGAATAGGGCTGATTATCGCACGGAATAAATTCTTGTGCTTTAGCATTTTCAACGAGGCTGAAAAGCCGTAATGCTTCGGTGCGGAACAAGAAAAGTGCTAATAATAACGGTTAATGATTGTTTTGCCATCATAAGGGATATTTATGTGATTTATCACATTAACAACCTTGTAACACACCATTTTTGTGAAACAGCACCGAAAAATACTTCTGTAATAATGCTACAAAAGGCAGAGAAGAGCATGATTTTCGACCAAGAAAGGCTGGCATAACCTGTGATAACTCGGCTTTTCTGTGAAATTCATTTTATTTATGGATCATCGATCACATTTTCAGTACGTTATAAATGAGTTCGCCTACAGTGAGACGCCCCAAAAAAGCGTGTGGCAAGAAGATGATAAGACCCTCTTCCTACCGCGTGAATGCGGGGATACAGGGTGCAGCAGGTCTCGGCGAATTCGTATAACAGAGTAGGGTGAGAATAATAACCTTCGTTAAAAATAAGCGAAAAGGGTATCAGTATGCGTATTGGTGTACCAAGAGAGCGGTTGGCCAATGAAGCCCGTGTAGCAGCGACGCCGAAAACGGTTGAACAACTGCTGAAACTGGGTTTTACGGTCTCGATAGAACGTGAAGCGGGAAAACTGGCAAGTTTTGACGATGCGGCATATGAAGAAGCCGGCGCGTCGATTGTTGACAGTTCGGAAGTCTGGCAATCCGATATCGTCCTGAAGGTGAATGCGCCGCAGGATGATGAAATCGAACTGACCCGTGCGGGCAGTACGGTTGTCAGCTTTATCTGGCCAGCGCAAAATCCGGCACTGCTGGAAAAACTGGCGGCCCGTCAGGTGACGGTGATGGCGATGGATTCCGTGCCGCGTATTTCGCGCGCGCAGTCACTCGATGCGCTCAGCTCGATGGCCAACATTGCTGGTTATCGCGCCATCGTTGAAGCCGCCCACGAGTTTGGTCGCTTCTTTACTGGGCAAATTACCGCTGCGGGTAAAGTTCCACCTGCCAAAGTCATGATTATCGGTGCTGGTGTGGCTGGTTTGGCTGCGATCGGCGCTGCGGGTAGCTTAGGTGCTATCGTTCGTGCTTTTGATACCCGCCCTGAAGTAAAAGAGCAGGTTAAGAGCATGGGGGCCGAGTTCCTCGAACTCGATTTTGAAGAGGAAGCAGGCAGCGGTGACGGCTATGCTAAGGTCATGTCTGAAGCCTTTATCAAAGCCGAAATGGAACTGTTTGCTGCACAGGCGAAAGACGTCGACATTATCGTCACTACGGCACTGATTCCCGGAAAACCGGCACCACGCCTGATCACCAAAGACATGGTGCTGAGCATGAAGCCCGGCAGTGTGATTGTCGATTTAGCGGCGCAGACAGGCGGAAACTGCGAACTGACCGTGGCCGATCGCGTTACCGTGACGGAAAACGGCGTCAAAATTATCGGCTATACCGATTTACCCAGCCGTCTGCCGACGCAATCCTCACAGCTTTACGGCACGAACCTGGTTAACCTGCTGAAATTGCTCTGCAAAGAGAAAAACGGCGAAATCGATGTCGATTTTGACGATACCGTGATTCGCGGTGTGACCGTCATTAAAGAAGGTGAGATCACCTGGCCGGCACCGCCAATCCAGGTTTCAGCGCAGCCACAGCAGGCCAAACCTGCCGCAGTGGTGAAAGAAGAAGCCAAGCCGACGTCGCCGTGGAAGAAATACGCGTTCCTCGTGATCGCCATTCTGCTGTTTGGCTGGCTGGCCGATGTTGCACCGAAAGAGTTCCTGTCTCACTTTACCGTTTTTGCGCTGTCCTGTGTGGTGGGCTACTACGTTGTCTGGAATGTCAGCCACGCCTTGCACACGCCATTGATGTCAGTCACTAACGCAATATCAGGCATTATCGTTGTCGGAGCATTGTTGCAGATCGGTCACGGCGGATGGGTGTCGTTCTTCTCATTCATTGCCGTATTGATCGCCAGCATCAATATTTTCGGTGGTTTCACCGTGACTCAGCGCATGCTGAAAATGTTCCGTAAAAACTAAGGGGTAACACATGTCTGGTGGATTAGTAACTGCTGCATACATTGTTGCCGCAATTCTCTTTATTTTCAGTTTGGCGGGCTTGTCCAAGCACGAAACGTCGCAACAAGGGAACATCTTCGGTATCAGCGGGATGGCGCTTGCGCTAGTCGCAACGATTTTGGGGCCTGATTCTGGCAACGTTGGCTGGATCATCGTTGCCATGGCGATCGGTGGATCAATCGGTATTTATCTGGCACGTAAAGTTGAAATGACCGAAATGCCAGAACTGGTCGCTATCCTCCACAGTTTTGTGGGCTTGGCTGCGGTACTGGTTGGCTTTAACAGCTTCCTCGATCACGGTGAAATTACCGATCCGGTGATGGTCAATATCCATTTGACGGAAGTCTTCCTGGGGATCTTCATCGGTGCCGTGACCTTCACGGGCTCGGTTGTTGCTTTCGGCAAATTGCGCGGAAAAATCTCTTCCAAGCCGTTGATGCTGCCTCATCGCCACAAAATGAATCTGGCGGCGCTGGTTGTATCCTTCCTGCTGCTTCTGGTTTTCGTCAATACGGGCAGCGTAGCGCTGCAGGTACTGGCGCTGATTCTGATGACGGCGATTGCGCTGGTGTTTGGTTGGCATCTGGTTGCGTCGATTGGCGGTGCAGACATGCCGGTCGTCGTTTCTATGCTGAACTCCTATTCCGGTTGGGCGGCAGCGGCCGCAGGCTTCATGCTGAGCAATGACCTGCTGATCGTTACTGGTGCTCTGGTGGGTTCTTCGGGTGCCATTCTGTCTTACATCATGTGTAAAGCGATGAACCGCTCCTTCATCAGCGTTATTGCCGGCGGTTTTGGTACGGACGGCGTTTCTTCTGGTGAGAGTGAAGAGGTCGGTGAATACCGTGAGGCTTCAGCGGAAGACGTGGCTGATTTGCTCAAGAACTCAACCTCAGTCATCATCACTCCAGGATACGGTATGGCCGTCGCACAGGCTCAGTACCCTGTGCATGACATCACCGCAAAACTGCGCGCCCGTGGTATCAACGTTCGCTTTGGTATCCACCCGGTTGCGGGTCGTTTGCCTGGTCATATGAACGTGCTGTTGGCTGAAGCAAAAGTGCCTTACGACATCGTGTTGGAAATGGATGAAATTAATGATGATTTCACCGATACCGACACCGTACTGGTCATTGGCGCGAATGACACCGTTAACCCGGCAGCGCAGGAAGATCCGCATAGCCCAATCGCAGGCATGCCTGTGTTGGAAGTGTGGAAAGCGCAGAATGTTATCGTGTTCAAGCGTTCCATGAATACCGGCTACGCTGGCGTACAGAACCCACTGTTCTTTAAAGAGAACACACAGATGCTGTTTGGCGATGCCAAAGACAGCGTTGAGGCGATTCTGAAAGCGCTGTAAGCGTGGCAGGATGTATAAAACGAAAGGGGCGAATCATCGCCCCTTTTTTACGCCTTATCGTTTGTACGCCACAAAAATAATGCCAGCGCTGAGAGGCTGGCATTATGTGGCTCAAATAGAGTGAAACGTGGAATCAGCTGTTATCACCGTCTTCCAACGTAATCGGCGAAACGAAGTCATCGGGTTTAATTGCAAGCAGGTCACACTTCAAATGATCGATAACATGCTCGACGGTGTTGCCGATAAACGCAGCGGAAAGGCCGGTTCTGCCCAGTGACCCCAACACCACGACACCCGCCTGTAAATGCTCCGCCAGATCGGGAATCACTTCTTCAGGCAAGCCTTTTTCTACGTGCGTCACACGCTCATCCAGGCCGAATTTCTGCCGTAGTGACTTCATGGCAATAAGATGCTGCCCTCGAATCGCATCGTTATAGACGCTGGGATCGAAATCAGGCAGTTCAATAGCGATATTAATGGGGGTAACGGGGTAGGCACCGACCAGATGAACCTCGGTTTGGTCAACCTGCTGCGCCAGTTCAAGCGTTTCCGATACCAGTTTGATATTGAGTGGATCGTGATAAGGGTCTTCGCTGGCCAGATTGACGGCAACCAGCGCTCGGCCTTCGGTTGGCCAAGGCTGATCTTTTACCATCCACACGGGGCAAGGACATTTACGCAGTAACTGCCAGTCGGTAGGCGTAAAGATGACGGCCTCCAGCCGGTCGTGCTGATGCGCCATTTTCAACAACAGGTCGTGCTGGCCGGAAATCACTTCCCGAATGAGGGCTTCAAAGGGTTTATTGTGCCACACCACTTTGATTTCGATTGGAACGCCTGCTTCAAGGTAGTATCTGCACTGTTCCGCAATCCACTCCGTCCGCTGCTGGATAACGCCCTGACGCATTTCCACCCGTTCATCAGGGGAAAGCAGGGTTGTCATTTCATAAGAGAAATCATAAATCGGCAGAAATGCCTTGATGCGGCCGCCAAGTCGCTGAACCAGGTAAACCGCCCGACGCAGCGCTGGTTGGTCATCCTGATTTGGGTCAATAGCTACCAGTAAGTTCTGATACTTTGCCATAGCTCCTCCAAACAGCTGTTACTCCACAGCCTGTCAATCAAGAGTACCGCAATGGAATCGTTTTGGACAACAGAGATAAGCCGCAGAATAGCAAAATAGGAAATATCACGGATGGTGAGAGAAGAGGGAGGATCATCGACGCTGCCACAATAGAAAAAAGTGGCAACGTCAAATAGTTAGGCGGTAAAGATTATTTACGTGAGGAACCGGCTAATTCGGAAAGCGCATCAAGATTCTCGATCGTGATGTATTTTCCTTTTACTGCCAGCGTACCGCTTTTCTGGAAACGGCCTAACAGACGGCTGATGGTTTCAACGGTCAGCCCCAGATAGTTGCCGATATCACCACGCGTCATAGTCAGGCGGAACTCACGCGGCGAGAAGCCACGCTGAGCGAAACGACGGGAAAGGTTGTAGACAAATGCCGCCAGACGCTCTTCAGCATTCTTCTTCGACAGCAGCAGAATCATGTCCTGATCGCCACGGATTTCGCCGCTCATCAGGCGCATCATCTGCTGGCGCAGGTTAGGCATTTTCCCTGAGAGATCGTCCAGCGTCTCGAAAGGGATTTCGCAGACCATTGACGTTTCCAGCGCCTGAGCGAAGCTCGGATGCTGAGCCGTACCGATCGCATCAAAGCCCACCAAATCACCCGCCAGATGAAAACCAGTGATCTGCTCGTCGCCTTGCTCTGTGATGGTATAGCTTTTTATCGTACCGGAACGGATGGCATACAGCGATCTCAATTCATCGCCTGCTTTAAACAGCGCTTGCCCCTTCTGGATAGGCTTCTTCCTTTCGATGATGTTGTCGAGCTGATCGAGCTCGTGTTCATTCAGGGTGAAAGGGATGCACAGCTGACTGATACTGCAATCCTGACAGTGGATTGCACAACCGCCAGACTGGATGCGTCGGATAATTCGCTTTTCCGGGATCATAGGCTTTGCTCAGGCAATAATTGATATTGGTCAATTTTAACAGCTTTTATCGGCCGTGATAAGACCGGCAATCACTGGAATAGACCAATAAATAGTGAACTAACTATAATTTTTCGATTTTGCTGGAAAATATTCCGATATATAAGGTCTGCTCGGCGATAATATTTTTTCCATTACGTTACCGAACGGTTAACACATTGATTAATCCGAATCGCTTACGGCGATAAGCAATTCGGACGGACATTTTCACGCGTGGGAAGCGCAAGAATTATAACGCCAAACTATTCAGTGGAGGTAAATAGCCTTCGTGAGCTAACAGCCACTGTTTGCGGTGAATGCCGCCCGCATAGCCAGTCAGCGCACCGCCAGTACCGATGACGCGATGGCACGGAACTACGATGCTGACAGGGTTTGAGCCGTTTGCCATGCCGACTGCACGCGCTGCGCCGGTGCGACCCAGCAGCGTCGCGAGTTCGCCGTAGGTGGTAATTTCTCCACAGGGAATGCGACGTAATTCTTTCCAGACCTGTTGTTGAAATTCGGTCCCAACGGAAGCTACGGGCAGCGTATCAATAATCGCTAATTCACCCTCAAAATAGCGTTGCAGGCTCTCTGTCAGGCCTCCGGGATTATGACGCGGCTGTAACGAAAAGGGATCATTTCGATAACTGCGATTGAGCATGCGAAATAAATCGTCTTCATACTCGCGCCACTCGACTGCACGCAAATGATTATTTTCATCCGCAATAATCAATAACTCCCCAAGTGGAGTTGCCATGGTGTCCTGAAAAAAAGTCTGCATAGTGATTCCTTACGCGCTTATCGCTTTCTTGCTTCTCTCATTAGTTACGTGTCGATTATCCGGCATCCTCAGACGGATTGAAAATAAAATGCGAGGTATGTCACGCAGTGAGGTGAAAAAAGAGAAAACCATCACGATCGTGACCCCGTGTCACGGCCTGGCAGGAGAGAGGGGCTTTGAAGGTGCTGGCAGCGCCATTTCAGAGAGAATCCCCTTGGCGCATGAGCACTTAAGAGCGTCGATGCATATTTAACGTGAGAGGTGTGGGATAAACCGCATCTAACATTACCAATAAAATCAAACAGTAATATAGTAAATATTCAATTTGTATTTATGAGAGATGGAGCAGGCCAATCTTTATCCTACTGCCAGATAAACGCATCACATGGCAATAATATGAAGGTGAACGATGTGGGTATGTTCTATTTTTTTATGGCAAAGGCGTAAGAGTGTGGCTATGGCGAAAATCACTATACCAACCCCCTCAATCGGCATGTGTTTGCCAATTTGGCGAGGTTTTTCAGCGTCCCGATTTATGTACGAATAGCTATGTGCCCGACGTTATTTGGAGGAAATGCGCAGAATGAAAAAGAAATATGCCGTTGTGGGAACGGGGGGCCGCGCAGGCCTTTATTTGGAGTCAATTGCCAGGGATTATCAGGATCAGGGGGTGTTTGTTGCGTTTTGCGATACAAACCAGACGCGAATGAATTATGCCAACCAGATTGTCCATAAATATGGACACGATAATGTACCGACATATCGCGCTGAACAGTTCGCGCAGATGATCGCGGAAACCAAACCCGATGTGGTTATTGTGACTTCTCTGGATCGGACGCATCACTATTATATTATCCAGGCAATGGAATTAGGCTGTGATGTCATCAGTGAAAAACCGATGACGATCGATGAAGAAAAATGTCAGGCGATTATCGATGCGATTAACCGCACCGGCCGTAAATTACGCGTGACCTTTAATTACCGCTACGCACCACATCACAGTAAAGTTCGTGAGTTGATCGCCGCTGGGTTGATTGGCGAAGTGTATTCGGTTCATTTTGAATGGCTGTTGAATACTGAGCACGGGGCCGACTATTTCCGCCGTTGGCACCGTGACAAACGCAATAGTGGCGGGCTGTTGGTGCACAAATCCACGCACCATTTTGATCTGGTGAACTTCTGGCTGAATAGCGAACCGGAAACAGTCTATGCGCAAGGCGATTTACGTTTTTACGGTAAAGCGAATGCCGAATCACGTGGGGTCACAGAATTTTATTCGCGTTCCCATAATAGTGCCGCAGCAGAAAACGACCCGTTTGCGCTACATATGAACCAAAGCGAACAGCTCACGGCATTATATTTAGACGCCGAACATGAAGACGGTTATTTCCGCGATAAAAGCGTGTTTGATGACGGCATTAATATTGAAGATGTACTGGGTGTGGTGGTGCGTTATAAAAGCAAAGCCATCATGACGTACTCACTTAACGCGTATTTGCCCTGGGAAGGGCTGAACGTGGTGTTTAATGGCAGCAAGGGCCGGTTGGAAATGAAACTGGTGGAAAAATCTTACGTAAACGGAGGCGGACAAAAAGAGGATGAAGGTGCGCTGAATGAATGTGAAATAAAGATCTATCCGATGTTTGACGAGCCTTATGTCGTGCCGGTTGAATTTAAAGCTGGCGGGCACGGTGGTGGCGATCAGGTCATGTTAAACGATCTGTTTGGTACACCGGAACCGGATCCATTACATCGTGCAGCAGATTATCGTGATGGAGCGATGTCGATTCTAACCGGCATTGCAGCCAATCGATCATTACGCACCGAACTGCCAGTGAAAATAAGCGAACTGGCCGTTAACCTGAAAAGAGGGAATTAATCAGAGTCTCTGACCGGATATTTCGGGCAGTAAACGCTTCCGCATCCGTAGTACCTGTCTGTCTGCATACCGGCAGACAGGTGGAAACCTCCGAATACTATTATAAGGGTTTTATTATGGCGAAAACACGGAACACATTATCTCACCTACTCCTGCTCTGTGCTGCGCTTCCTTTCGGCGCAACATTTTCTCATTCTGCTGATGCTGCCGAGATCCGCATCTCCTGGTGGGGCGGTAACCAACGGCACGAAGCGACACTCGCGGCGATTAACGCGTTTCAAAAAGCCAACCCGACCATTACCGTCAAAGCCGAATACGCCGGCTGGGACGGTTACCTTTCCCGCCTGTCAACCCAGATGGCTGGCGGGCAGGAACCGGATGTTATCCGTATTGACTGGAACTGGCTGCCGCAGTTTTCCCGCAATGGCGACGGCTTTTATGATTTGAATAAGCAAAAAGAGATTCTGACGCTGGGAGATTTCCCGCCTAACTACCTGCAAACCTCGGATGTCAAAGGGAAGCTGCAAGGTCTCCCGATTTCGATGACGTCCCGCAGCATGATTTACAACAAAGCCACCTGGGACAACGCGGGCGTCGCCTACCCGAAAACCTGGGACGAACTGTTTGCCGCCGGCCCGGTGTTTAAACAGAAACTGGGCGACAATTATTACCCGCTTGGTGTGGCCCAAGGGGCAAGTGATGTGTTGGATATCCTCACGCTCGGCCGTAGCTACATGGCGCAGAAATACGGTATCGACCTCATCGATGAGAAGAAGCAGAGCATTGCCTATAGCCGCGATCAGGTACGGGAACTCTTCGGTTTTTATAAAAAGCTGGTTGATTCCCATGTGATACCCGATCAGCGCTATTTCTCCTCGTTTGGACGCACTAATGTCTATGAGATTCGTCCGTGGATTAACGGTGAGTTAGCCGGTATGTACCTGTGGGATTCGGCCATCTACACCTATTCCAGTAATATGCCGAAAGAGGTGGTGCTGGAAACCGGGCCATTCATCACAATGCCAAATGCCAAAGATTCAGGGCTGACGAGCAAACCGTCTTCGCTGTTTGCGATCAGCAAGAACAGTAAGCACCCTAAAGAAGCGGCAATGCTGATGAGCTTCATGCTGAGTAATCCGGAAGGCGTGAAAGCGCTTGGGCTACAAAACGGGATGCCCGCTAATCCGAAAGCACAAAAACTGCTGGAAGATATTGGCGTGATTAACCCCGGTAACCTGTTAGCAAATGCCTATCGCGCCGCGGCGGAGCAACCTGCCTCTAAGGTTCCTGTTTCACCGTTTATGGAAAATCAGGAGTTGGTTCAGCTGTGGACGACCAGTCTGCAAAAACTGGATTACGGTAACGGAGAAGTGAATAAGGTGGCCGATGACTTCCTCAACGGCGCTAACCGCATATTAAAACGCGCCATCCGCTAACCACCACTGTTAATGTGCGATGCCGTATCGCGAAAGATATGGCATCGCACGCTCTGGCCTCAGTATCTTACTTAATCACACCACATGCCATTCTGGCTCCGCCACCGCCCAGTTTTGCTGGCATATCAGCGTAGTTATCCCCGCCGGCGTGAACCATCAACGCGTGATTTTTCACCTCAGACAGCGATTTTATCCGAGGGGCTAACAGTGGATAGGTTGATGTGCCGTCTGCATTCACAACCAGACCGGGCAGATCGCCTAAATGTCCTTGGTCGTTATAAGGCCCAAGGTGTTTGCCGGTTTTTTTCGGATCGAGATGGCCGCCTGCCGCCAGTGCAGGAACCGATTTACCGTCCTGCTCGGCAGGTTCACAGCTGGCATTTTCATGCACGTGGAATCCGTGAATACCCGCTTCCAGTCCTTTCAGGTTCGGTGTGAAAAGTAGGCCGTACGGCGTTTCCGTAATGGAGATCTCACCGATACTGCTGCCAGCGCCCGTTGGCAGCGCTTCATTCAGCGTCACTGTGGTGCTGGCCGCGAAGGTGGAACAGGAAAAGAACACGCCTGTCAGGATAAGTGCCTTCAGTTTCATTGTCTTTTGCCTCTTAGGGTGTGAGTGTACGCGATGCCTTTTGCTCATGGCCTTTCCGCGGTGAGCTGTACCGTGCTAATGGTGCGGGCGCGAAAGCCCGCTTCGCAGTAGCAAAGGTAAAACACCCACAGGCGCTGGAAGGATTCATCAAAGCCTTGAGCATTCAGCGTATGCCACTGCTGATAAAAACGCTGTCGCCATTCGCTGAGAGTACGGGCATAGTCCTGACCGATATCAAACAGATCGCGGGTGATAAAGTCGGTATGCCGCGTCATGGTGGTCGTCATTGCCGTGATCGAGGGCAGAAAACCGCCGGGGAAAATGTAGCGTTGGATGAAATCGACATTACGGCAGTAATGGTTGTAGCGCTGATCGGCAATTGTGATCGCTTGCAGCACCATACGGCCTTGCGGACGCAGCAGTTGCTGACAGCGCTTGAAGAAGGTGGGTAAATAGGCTTTGCCAACCGCTTCGATCATTTCGACCGACACCAGCTTGTCATACTGACCGGTCAACGATCGGTAATCCTGTCGCAGCACCGTCACTTTATGGCTCAGATCGGCTTGCTGAATGCGCTCCAGCGCATAGTCATACTGCTGTTGCGACAGCGTGGTGGTAGTCACGCGACAGCCATATTCACGCGCGGCCAGTTCGGCTAATCCTCCCCAGCCGGTGCCAATTTCCAACAAATGATCTGTTTCACACAGCGCTAGCTGTTCACAGAGACGATGTAGTTTAGCGCGCTGTGCCTCTTCCAGCGTCATCTCGGGCTGCGGATACCAGGCGCTGGAGTAGAGCATTTCGCTATCGAGAAAGCTGCGGTAAAAGTGGTTTCCCAGATCGTAATGGGCGGCGATATTTTTCTGGGCCTGCTGCGGGCGGTTACGACGACACCAGTGGATAAACCGCTGAAATGGCCCCGTCAGCCAGCCAAAACGCGTTTCAAGCGTATCGACCAGCGCCTGATTTTGTGCCAGAAGCTGGAGAACGAGCGTGAGGTTGCTTGAACTCCAGTCGCCATCGATATAGCTTTCGCCGGCAGCGATACTTCCACCGAGTAGTACACGGCGATAAACACGGTGGTTATGTATCGTGATGTCACCTTGCAGCGCCGCGTGTTGATCCCCGAATAACGTTTCGTTGCCTTCTGGTTCGCGAAGGCGCAAACCTCCGCCTTCTATTTGACTAAGCAGAAGAAATACCACTTTTCTGGCCCGAGTATAGCGAGAGGTATTGCTCGGGTGACGCACCAGCTGTGTTTCCGTTGAACTCATGGGTTGTCCTTCTTTCCAGACTGCGGATGAGGGTAAACGGGCGAACGTTTAATCCACAGTTTCAAGGCCTGCCAATATATGGTGCAGGCGGTTTTCATCGTCATTAGCGGCAGAGACCAAAGCTGAGCCCGCAGGGCGGCACGAGTAAGCGGCTGTCGATGCAGCACCAGCGTTGCGTCAAACTCGCGTCCTTGTCTGTGGTTCTCAATGTGGATCCTCAAACGCGCGTCGGGCGGCGTGAGCCGCCAGTGATACACCATATCCATCGGGTTAAAAGGCGACACATGAAACGCTTTGGAAACCGGCGTAGAACCATCAGGGACGACGGCATAAGTATGACGTTCGTTCCAGGGCGTATTACGCACTTCTGCCAATAACCAGCGTAGTTCGTTATGCTCATCGTACAAATAATAGAAATTGACCGGATTAAAATAGCAGCCCAGATAGCGGAGTTGGCACAGCAGTAGCACCTTCCCCGTGAGACGCTCCCCAGTCAGTTCCGCAATCCGATCCTGTGCTTTGATTTTGATATCGCCACCGCCCAGATAATCGCCGCGATAAAATGACGCGGGGGAAAAGCGCTCCAGCGCAATGCCGACATGCGGCAAGGCGTTAATCTCATCTAAATCGATTAGCGTCATGAATAACGCATAGTCGAAACGGTGCGTGACGGGCGTGAAACGTCGATGGCGAACGTTGCCAACATAGAGTGCGCTATTCATGTTGCGCACTCTGATAGAGTCGGTTGACGACATCCAGCGCGCTTTTGACGCCATCTTCGTGAAAGCCGTTGTACCAATAGGCACCACAAAACCAACTGCGGTTGTGCCCATTAATACGTTCGCGCTGCTGCTGGTGCTCTGTTGTCTGCTGAGTAAACACCGGGTGATGATAAATCGCGCGATACAATATTTTATTCGGGTCGATATCCTGCTGAGGGTTCAGCGAGACACAGAATGTGGTCGATGAGCGAATACCTTGCAGGATGTTCATATTGTAGGTGACGGAGGCCCGTGCGCGGCTAAACGCCTGATCGACCGGCAGGCGGTAATTCCAACTCGCCCATGCCCGCCGGTTATGGGGCAGAAGCCGGGTGTCGGTATGCAGAATCACGTGGTTCGGCTGATAGGGCATGCCGCCGAGGATGCGTTGCTCATCGGGCGTACTCGTTGCCAGCAGTGCCAGCGCCTGATCGGAATGGCAGGCAAAAATCACCTGATCGAACCGATACGTCTGATCGGCGGTATGTACGCTAACACCTGCATCATCGCGCGTTACCTGACTGACGGGGGTCTGAGTGTGGATTATCGCCCGATCGTGGATACGTTCTGCGATACGCCGTACATATTCCCGTGAACCGCCAGGTACCACCATCCACTGAGGACGGTTGACCAAATCCAGTAGCCCATGATGGTTAAAGAAGGTCAGGAAAAGCGACAGAGGAAAATGCCGCATATCCTCAAGCGACGACGACCAGATCGCCGCGCCCATCGGCAAAAGATAGTGTTGGGCAAAGAATGGCGAGAACTTTTCCTGCTGCAATAAATGGCTTAGCGTCAGCCCCTGATAATCGCCGTTGGCAAGATACTGCTTGCAGACACGGTTAAAACGCACAATTTCCGCAACGAAACGATAGAAACTGAGGCGGAATAGGTTGCTGCGTTGGGCGAACAGCGTGTTTACCGTATGGCCGTTATATTCCAGACCCGAAACCGGATTACTGACTGAAAAGCTCATTTCTGTCGGCTGACCGGTTAACCCCAATTCATCCAGCAGCGCAATAAAATGGGGGTAGGTCCGTTCGTTATAGACAATAAATCCCGTATCGATGGCGTAGGTCACGCCATCCTGAACCACATCGACCGTTGCCGTGTGGCCACCCAGATAATCGTTCGCCTCAAACACCGACACCTGAAAGCGATCGGATAACCGGAGTGCGCAGGTTAAGCCTGAAATACCGCTACCGATGATGGCAATCTTCATACTTTTACCTTACTAACCGGCTGGCGAGCAGACGTTGCCATGACTGTGGGAGAACCGAAACCGCTTTGAGCAGTAACGCAAAGCGCAGAGGAAAGGCGATCTCGCGTTTTTTCTTTGCCAGACCACGTCGGATCGCCTCCGAGGCTTGTGATACAGAAATCAGCATCGGCATTGGGAAATCATTACGTGCGGTCAGCGGGGTATCGACAAAACCGGGCAGGATCAGCGACACGGTGATATTACGGATCTGCAAATCCAGCGACAGGCTGCGGGCGAAATAGGCCAGCGCGGCCTTTGAAGCGCCATAGGCTTCCGCTCTTGGTAGCGCAACGAGGCTGGCGGTTGAACCGACCAACGCCAGATGGCTACCGTTGGCAAGCTGTGGCAGTAGCACCGACAGACAATTCACCGGGCCAATCACGTTGGTTGTCAGCACCCGACTGACTTTTTCTGCTTCAACGACGCCGTTATCCAGATACTCACAGGTTCCTGCACTGAGGATCACCAGATCGGCCGTGACACCGTCCAGTGCCTGCCGCGTATCCTCCAGACTCGTCATATCAAATGCCGTGGTACGAATAGTTGGGAAGGTGGCTGTCAATGCGTGCAGCCGCGCTTCATCGCGTCCGCAGGCGAGGACGTCCCAGCCGTCTCTGGCATAATCCAAGGCCAGTTGCTGACCTATTCCCGAACTGGCTCCGGTAATCAGCACGTGCTTCATGACTGCATTCTTGTTTTTAGGTAGCCGATTAGCGAGTTCAGCACGGGGATGTGCTGATAGAGCATTTCACCCATATCGTAATAATCACGGTGATAGATAACTTTGTCGTCGGCGAAGAGCAGGTGGCTACAACCTGCCAGCGTCAGCGGTTCGTTATTTTTTAGCGAAGGATGGGCATAGTGCAGGGTCCAAAACAGTGTTGCACCACCGCGGAAGGTATGGATATCGGAGAATTCAAACTGACAGTAACGCAGATTTTCGAGTGAACGGGAAAAGTAGCGATGCAAGTCATGCAACCCATGATGGCTGGATACGGGGTCGATAAAGTGAATATCCTGATGGTAGATATCACCCAGTGTCGTTAACCCTTCGTTTGTCAGCTCGCGATAGAATGCCTTTATTTTCAAAATAATAGGCTCATATTCACCATTTTCTACCGAGATGCCGTCTTCCTCGCGCGCTTTTTCTATCGTCATAACCACTCCTGTTAAGGTCACCCACTCCCACTTGGTGGAAATGGCCAACAGATAGAGGAACGTCAACGCTTATTAATTGAAAGATATCAATTTAGGTATAGATTGAATCCACCGTTCGTCAATAAGATTTTTCAGAATGGCTAAGGAGGGAGAGACATTTAGAGGGACGGGATGGCAGAAAAACAGGAAACATGGCGCAAAATTAGTGACAATGTCACGCCATGTTTTCTGGATTGGCAGCGGTAAAGTGAACGCTATTTCTCAGCGGGCTTAATCAACGCCAAAATCGTGCCCAACTGTTCACGTTGTTTATCGCTGACTTCGCGCGCAGCGGAATAGCCCGCATTCTGGATAATCATCTCATTCAGGCCAACCAGCCAGTCATAGATATAAAACGCCGTATTATTGGTGGGCGTCAGCGACAGTTTGGTTAAGCGCTGAGAAGCACCGAAGCTGACCGCCTGTTTTTCGGGTTTGGCGAAAATTTTATGACCGCGATTGATGCGGCTGGCAGGGCGCAGGGATTCATCAAGCTGCTGGAAGCCGAGCCAGGCGACGAAGTCACCGAGAATGGTCAGCACGCGTGAAACCTGACGGTCAGCTTTATTCTCGCGGTTGATGCCCAACTGCTCACCATCAACCAGCATATCGACCAGCGCCTCTTCGATCCGCAAACGGATGCTGCCAGTGATCAATTCTTCGACCAGCATTTCGATCGTCGCTTTTGGCACATTCAGTAGCTCAAGAAGCGGTGCATTCTCTGGCAAGCTGCGTAAGTGGTTAATCCAGAAACGGTAAACGCCGTGCGCGTAATCTGCCTCATAGCCATGATCGACTGTCAAAGCCGGCATTGCAGGCTGGTCGAGCGCGATCGGTTCATCGGCAAACAGATCGATTTCGATCCCAACGCCAAACGGATCGCTATTGGCTAACGGGGCGGAAAGGTCTTCAGTATCAGCATGGAAACCGCCATAGTTTGCCCCTTGCTGTTGCAGATACAGACGGCGTAGTTCATCACGCGAAGGCAGCAGCCGTTCCAGCAGTTCGCCATGTACGCCGGTGCGGGTCTGGAGCGATTTGAGCAGGGTCTCTGCGATGCGCTGTTTTTCCGCTGGATCGTCAACATCGACAGGCAGATACCAGTTACCCAGCAGGTTATCGCTGAGTTCACGTTGCAGTTCGTTAAGCTGTTCGCTGATGCGCCCCAGTTTTACATCCCGGTGAACTTCAGCCCCCAACCAGGTTGCCATACGCGCGACGCCACGTTTGTCCATCGCCAGCATGGTGCCCCAGGCGTCGCCCGGATTACCGACATAGCGTTGTACCGCAGCATCGTAGTTTTGTCCGTGCGTAATACGACGATCGTGACGGGTAACCGCCCAAATCAATCCCGGTTTGCGGTGGCTACGCACCTGTGCGTTTTCGCCCTGAGTCTGTTTAACCCAGTGATCCAGCGCTTTGCCAACCACTTTAACGTCGCCACGATCGCCTGCGGCGCTGCATACCATCAGAACGTTCATTTCCTGATTGTCGGTATAGCGCTCCAGTAGATAGGCACGCTTCGCCCGTAATAGCGTGTGCGCCAGTGGATGCTGTGTGCTGCGTTTTGCTGGTGGCTCGTCCCGCGTTTCGCGGAGCTCACCAAAGCCAGGGAAATCCAGCACATCAACCTGCTCGAACAGCGCTTCTTTAGGCGGTAAATGCAGTGGGATAAGCAGCTCCGCCGTTAGCATCGTTAGCTCGGCCAGCGAAAGCTCTGTCGTTTTCCCCGCACGGCCATTCTGAACTGGCCGCACCAACACGCCGGGATCGTCGGCGCTGTGCAAGCGTTCCAGCGCCGAACCATCGATCAGGCCGTCTGCTGGATTTAACTCATCATCCACCAGTGTCCGCAGCGGCGCTAACAGCTTACGTGTACCGGACAGGTGTTGCAGCGTGTGGCTGAAATGGCGATACGCAGCGGTCAGCGAATTCAACTCGCCCCACAGTACGGAGAAGAGCTGGGCGCGATCGTCAACGGTGAGATAAGGTGCTAATTCAATCGCCACCGGCCAGAAGTGCGCTTCCAGCTGTTTTTGCCGTTTGACGTCGTGACGCGCAAGGTAGTCCCAGAGTTCGACCACTTCATCGCGGCTCATCCCTTCAACGGGTTCCGGCTGGCGGTGCATCAGCAGCGTTTTAATGTGTTCGGCAATATGGCGCTCATCCAGCTCTTCAAACGTTGTCTCTTGATTGAGATCGTTCAAAAACGCGTTGGCCATGATCTTACCGATGTCCAGCTCGCTGAGCAGTTGCAGTTGAACGGGGAACGATTTGTTCTTTACACCCGACTGCCGGCTAAAACGCGTCACGAGCGCAGTGGCCCGGTCAGACGGGTTAATGTGCTCGATAAAATCCAGCTGTTGCCCTTCAAACGCGGTTTCCAGCTTGCCGTTTTCCCCCCCGGCTAGCGAAGCGATAAGATAAGATTTCCCCGCCTGAGACAGGCCAAAAAAGCCGATGGCAATCTCTTTCTGCGCCACATCGGACAGATGCTGCGCTTTATTGTGATTACGGCGCAGTTTGACGATCAGACGATCGGCTTCGATATCCAGACGCGGAGCGTTCTGGCGTGTGGTTTCAACCCAGCCGATGGCCTGTTCAACACCTTGCGCGACGGCCTGTAGCTGGCCGTGGAGTCGGGTAGAAAGCTGTTTGGGCGTTAATCGTTTCATTTTTTAAATACACTCCCACTATCGATCCAATAATGGGTCGCTCCTGAACCGTTAGCGGATAATGTGTTCAATTTGAGTCGTAAATGCTGTGGCGGAACGCGAGTGCCGTCTTCCAACACCGCATCGGCAATTTCAAAGCGCTCAGGGCTGTCTTGATCGTCACTCTTCGTCACGGCTAGCCGGACGCGCAGTTTACTGTCGCCGACGACTTTACGGGCTAAATCCTGATCGACAATCGAGAGCATATAAAGCGAGGAGGCCGGCCAGCGCTCGTTGTCCAACTGGCGGAAACCAAGACAGAGTGAGCCACGTACCTGGAAGCTATGTTGTGGATCCAACACGAAATCCGGCGCATCCAGATCGATATCGCTGTAATAAACGTTATCCAGCGTCAGCGCGTTGTTGCTGTCCATCATGCCGAGGTAGCGCACGGTGGAATACGGCTGGAAATCACCGACCTTAAAGTAAAAGCCCGGCAGGCGCAGATCGAGCGCCAGCAGGCACAGCATCGCGCCGACGGCCGCGGTGGATTTCGGGTTATCGATACGTCCACGTTTGTTAAACGGATACCAGTCATTAGTGTGATATCCATCGAGAGACAGCATCCGGTTAATTGGCAGCGGTTGCAGGTGGCGGAACAGCGCCTGAATTCCCGGGAAGCGCGAAGGGCGGCCAGTCAGCAGCAGCACATCGCACGAATACAGCGACACCACTTCAGACATCAGGCGCAGGTTCTGCGTGATGTTCATTTTGTTCGACAGGAATTCGCCGTGCAGTTTGCTCAGTTTGAGGATGAGCGGCACCTGTAAGATATCGAATACGCTATCGCTAACCGGCAGTTCACGCTGTACTTCCGTATTGATGTATTCCAGCACTTTTTCCGTCGGCGCCTGCTCCAGCAATTCGCCGAAGGTAGATTCGATTTCGGCGCTGGTATCCAGCGGGTCAAAGCGCTCATAGGCTTCCAGAATCGCGCGACCGATCGGGATGAAGACCTGTAACGTTACCTGCTGGCGCAGCGTAAGCTGGGCGTCCATACGGCCTTCATTGCCGAACAGCTTCGCCATCAGCGCATCCGGGCTGGCCAGTCCGGCGGTTTTCAGCGCAGCCTGTAGCGCAGGAAGGATATAGAGCTGAATCACATCCAGCAGAATATCGTCGCCAGCGACCTTAAAGCCTTCACGGAACAGCAGGCGGGGAATGATTTTAACGTTGTTGCCGACGCCGTCATCGAGCAGATATTGCGTAATGGCGAGGTCGGTGGTGCCGCCGCCGATATCGATTGAGGCGATGCGCAGCGTTTTTCCCGCGGGTTCGCCCTCATCAAGCTCCTTATCAGGGCGCGCCATACTAGCGAAGAAATCTTCCGCACGGCCACCAAAGTTCACCTGCGCTTCGTTATACAGGTAAACCATCTGTCCGCAGGTGGCTTCGTCCCACTCGATTTGCACGTCAGGCACCGGAACCCGGCTCTGCTGCTTGTCGGCTGGTGTGGTGAAATCCTCATCCATTGGGTGCCAGTCCATCGCTTTCCAGACCAGCGCGATCGCTTCATGCATACGGCGACGGAAAATTTCACGCTCGGGTTTCGGCATCGCGGAAGGCAGCGTCAGAATAATATTTCGCAACTGGCGCGGCGCGCTGCTGTGGATCATCTTCAAACGCTGAGCGGCGCTGTTCATCTGCATCAGCGCCTGTGCCAGCAGTTCGGAGAGCATGAATGTCATGATCGAACTGCGGCTATAGTGCGGCGAAAACACCGGTAGGCGTTCTTCCAGCGGCTGGTTGTAAAGTGGTTGGCCTTCATCATTCAGCATGATGGTCAACGGCATGGCTGTCGCTAGCGGTTCGGTTTGCGAATGCGCGTCCGTCTGGCTGAAACGCCAGCCTGGCGCATAGCTTTCTTCATCCCACAGGTAGCGACGCGGGCTGGAAATACCGCTTGAACCTTCCGTTCCCTGACGCAGTAGCGCCATGTGGCTGGCTTCTCGTCCGACACGGGTGATGGACGGCCAGATAAAGGCATCATCACGGCCGCTTTCTACAGAGAAGTTTTCTTTGCCGAACTTCGCCTGTGAAAACTCAACGCGGCTCTCGAACAGTTCGTTATACAGATAATGTGGCTCACTCAGATCGCGCAACTGCAGTTCATAGGTCTGCTTCAGGCCGTTGCTTTCGTCTGCATGATCCTCAACCAGAATGCCGCAGGTGTGTGAGTTACCGACGTCCAAAATCAGGTCAACGTTGACGGCGGGTTCCTGCAGCGTGCTGGTATTGATGCGAATTTCCGGTATTTCTAGCTGGTTGCCCAGCATATCCAACACATTCAGGTAATGTGCCTGATATTCAAACCCTCTGAGCGCCACTTTCACATCGTGGCTATCGCGGTTTTCCAGCGCTTTAACCCGCTGAGTAAAGACTTCGCGCAGCCAGCCGTCGACCCAGGTCTCATCAAGGAATTCACCCAGTTCGTCGCTGTGATAAGCCAGCGCGAAACTCCCACCGGTTTTGATGTCATTGGCATTCGGTGCCAATGACTCGTACTCGTGGCCTTCCGGATACGTTTTGGTATCGAATGCCAGACAGATGCGGTGCGTGTTGCCGTCCTGATCGGGCGTATCCAACGCCAGAATCTGCATCCGCGCCCAGTTATCCGGCCCGCCCATAAAGGTGCGCGGCGGATTAAAGCGGAAGAAGGGCAGCGGCAGCCAGATGTTCTCCAGCAGTTTCAGCGATTGCTCAAGCGAAATGCTCAACTCTGGCTTCACCACTTCCGGCGGCATCCCTGTGGCTGAAGGCAGCAGGAATTTGTCCGTATGCGCATCGTAAAGCAGGTGCAGCAAGGGCCCGTTGGCACTTTTGCGTACGTAGCAGTTAGGTTGTTCAGCCGAAAACTGCGGCTTTAAGGCAAAATCCAGAAACTGAATCCCGCTGTCCTGAATCAACGTAATGCGTTGTTTATAATCGGTAATCGTCGCCAGCATGATTATTTACTCTCGCGCTTTATCGTCATCGGGAAAACGGTGTCTGCATCATAACGGCCGATACACTCCGCTGCAGTGCCGGAAGCACCTTGTTTACAGACCAGTTCTGGCATTTGGAAACGAGAATTATCGGAACAACGTGCACCAGAACGGCTGTTGATGATCAGATTGCCAGAGCTCATTAACCCTGCTTCAACGTTGGCACGACACGTGACACCGTCACCATGAGTAATTCGCGCGGTACCTTTTCCATTTTGAATCTGGTAACGCAGGCTAGGCGGCCTGCCGGTAATCGGCGCTTTGCCATCAACAATGACGCGCCAGTTGCCGTTCAGGAACTTGATGGAACCGATTTTCACCTCGTCAGCAGGCATGACTAAATCATCTTTGCCCGCAGGCATTGCTGGCACCTGCTCCACAACCGGCTCAGCCGGCGGCGTAACAGGCTCTTTCGGTTCAGTGGCTGCATGGGCTTCTGGTTTCACCGCTTCTGCTACAGGTGCAGCAGGAGGCGTTGCAACCGCTGGCTCAGCGGCTTTCACCTTCTCTTTTTCTGCGACAGGCGGAACCGGGGCGCTTTCTTGCTGCGGCGCAGGTTCCGCCGGCGTGGAAGAAGGCAGAGCACGTTTTTCCTGTTTGACCGTCGCAGCCAAATCGGGTGCTGGCTTGTCGTCTTGCCCAGACACGCAGCCGCGGATTTGCAATGAAAGAATTGCTAACAGCGCAGCGGCAGGTAACAGCCACCACAGTCGGAAGAACGCCGGACGAGCAGGAACGGCTGCTGCCGCAGCGACAGGCGCAGGCGTTGGCTCGACGGGCTCCGGTGGACTGACAGGCTGTGGTTCCGGTTCGGGAACGGGATCGACCAGAGGCCGCGTTGGTGCGGCAGCAGGGGCAACAAAAAGCGGTTCCACTTCTTTGATGACAGGCCGCAAGCAATCCAGCGCATCAAGACGGGATTTTTTATCGAGATTAACGAAGCCCCAGAATGTTAAGACCGGTTTGCCATCAACCAGATAGACGTGGTTCGCCCCTGGGAACTGTATCGCTTTTGCCAGCAGAACACCGAAAAGTTTCTGCCCGGCTTTCTCTGCATTTTGCGCACGCTGGCTGATGTCGGCCACGGCGGCCTGATAGGTTTCCAGTAATGCCAGCGCTTTTTCTCGTTCTTCTTCGCTCGCGGCAATCCAGGAGGTGACTTTACCGTCAACCGGCGAATACCAGTCAATACGGTCGCCATGCTCATTGGGTTGGGGAATCGCCAGACAATCGGCAATCTGCTGCTGTTTTCTGAGACGTAACGTTTCCCGCAATTGAAGTGCCGATGCGTAAACTGGCTGCCCGTTCTCGCCCAGCGCCAGAAAATCATCCAAACTTCCACTACGTAAAAATAATTTTGCCACGCAAAAGAGACCTTTTGTAATGATGCCTAAAGCAGAAAATAGAGTGTAATCTGCGACAGGGTATACTGTAGTGCGAATGATGGCGAATCAAACGCTTAAAGAAGTGATAAAACTAACAAATATTTGAGCAATAGAAAAAGTGGGAAACACAACGAGTACGCACGTGCAGCAGATAACGTCCAGCTAATGTGATGAAAAGGCTGACAAAAACGATGCTTACGTTTTCCACTGTGATTTTGCCGACCGGTGGTTTTGCAGAACAGAAACGAGGGACGCTGCGTGATGTCAGCCTCCCTCAAGGCAGTGAGGATTAAAGTTGAACGTTGCCCGTGATCAGATAAGCGGATGAGGTGCTTTGGGACATCGGCGGTAGCGTATCACTGAGGACGTTGCCCTTTACGTCGGTAAATTCAATCGGAATATCGTTCATTCCAACGTGCTCAACAATAAAGTGGTTGTAATCGGTTTTCTGTGCGGCAATCCACTGGTTATTGCGCAGATATTTCATCTCAATAACCGGGTATTTTACATTCCTGAATTGCACCGCAGCCCAATAAGGATTTGAACCTTCCTTTATACGATAAATAACGTTGCCATTTATCGGCGCTTCGATCAGCGTCCAGTCGATATTAATTTTCCCATCCCGTAGATCGCCTATTTTCTCAAAGGCGTTAAACGATAAATCCAATGCGCAATCTCCACCTTCAGGATAGAGATCGGTAACATAAACCACCGTGCTGCCTTTGGGCCCGTTAACTTTCAGGTAGGCCCCTGCGAGCGACGCCTTAACACCACGATAATCCAGCTGGCTCCGATTTAACGCGGTAATCTCCATGTTCTGTGGGATAGGGTCCAGTAAAAGGGCGCCACCCTGATAGCCAGACCCTGTTGCGGTAGCATAGCCGTAACAGATGTCGTCCAGTTCCCATTGGGCATGAGCGGTATTAATCAGGGGAATAATGCATAATGCAGATAAGGCTAATGACGTTATTTTATTCATGTTTCACATCCAATATGATTCAAGATTAATAACAATAGGTGAGTTGTAAAAATAAAAACGCCAGAACGGAAGTCCATTTTTTGAAAACCCATTATCTGGTGTGCCAATAATCTGCATTTTGTATAAATAGGTAAATCGGCTTTATCTTAAAATAATAAAGCAGTGAATATATCAGCCGGTTTATTGCTCTGCGGTAAAATTATTATGCGAATGAAATAATCGATTTGGGTTTCTTCCCAATGTGTTCTACGGTTTAAAGGGTATGACGACAGCATCAATTCGCTCCAACGCGGATAGCTGCCAATGGCTAATCTCTACCCTAAATGATTCGAGTTTCAGGCAGGGTAACGATGAAGAGGAGACAGTATGACCATTCACAAGAAAGGGCATGCGCATTGGGAAGGTGATATCAAGCAGGGGAAAGGCACCGTCTCAACGGAAAGCGGTGCATTGCAGCAGCAACCTTATGGCTTCAATACCCGCTTTGAAGGCAAGCCCGGCACGAATCCGGAAGAGCTGATTGGCGCAGCGCATGCGGCCTGCTTCTCTATGGCGCTATCGCTGATGCTAGGTGAGGAAGGCCACAAGCCTGAGTCGATTGATACCACGGCAGATGTGGCGCTGGATAAAGTCGATGGCGGGTTTGCGATCACCAAAGTCGCGCTGCACAGTAAGGTGAAATTGGCGGGTATTGATGACGCCACGTTCGATAGCATCATCCAAAAAGCGAAGGCGGGCTGCCCGGTGTCAAAAGTGCTCAAAGCCGACATCACGCTGGACTATCAACTGAATTAAGAGCTAGCGGCTGAACGAAGGTTGTTCGCCTGTTTTAGCGATAAAAATTGGGCTGAGAGAAAGGCTTACCGAAGTCGTACTGGTAAGCTTTTTTACATTTATACAATTAAAAAAAGCGGAACGATTAAAAATAATTTAACATCTTTACAGTAATCACCATAAAATCAGAATAGCCATTACGATGTAATCTGGTCATGGCGTAGGACGCAATATAACAAGAGCAATATTGGGCTGGCCAGCTTGTGGAGGCCAGATTCTCTGAGTATGTCGTGCTGTGGAACACAAGCGAGAGTTCAAGATGAATAAAATGACCAAGATCTGTTTTTCTGTGCTGTTGGCCGGTAGTTTGCTGACACCTGTTTTGGCAAACGCTACCACGTCGGAAGATATGCGCGGTATGCAGAAAAGCTATACCGCCGCGACTAAAGCGGACGATGCCGCCGCGCTGAAAACGGCGTTGAGCACATTCCGTGAGCACGTCGAGCACGCTAAAACGCAGGTTCCACCTGATTTCGCCAAACAACCTGCCGATGGCCCAGACAGAAAAGCCTATGTGGAAGGTCTGGATAAAATTTTACAAAAAGTTGACAGCGCACAGGCTCTGGCGGATGCCGGTAAACTGAACGAAGCCAAAGCGGTGTTAGCTGAAATCAATACCTTGAAAGGTGAATACCACAGTAAATTGAGAGGCTAAGCCGCTTTTCGTTTACTATAAGCCGCCAGTGGGAGCGATCCCACTGGCGGCTTTTTTTGTTATAAAGGTTACGACAGTCAGGATTGCCAGCTAAGGGGAAACAAGATGACGTCAGCATCACGCGATGCAACACAGGATGGCAAAGATACGCAAAGCAAAATTCTTGAAGCCACGTTGGAAGTCATACTGGATCACGGCGTGAGAGGGGCAACCTACCGCAAAATTGCGCAGCAGGCTGGGTTATCTCCAGGGACGCTGACCTACCGTTATAGCAGTATTGAATTGCTGCTGAGCAGCGCGTTCGTCTATATGGTTGATGGTATCTCACATGCATTCCGTGTCCGCCTCAAGCAGGCAAAAGATATCGACAGCGCGCGCGAAGCCGTGGTTGACCTGATCTGTGGAGACATCTGGGCGACGCCGCGTCATCTGACATTAAGCTTTGAACTCTATGCTCTGGCCTCGCGGAAAGAGGAGTATCGACTGATATTGCAGGAGTGGATGACGCGCAGTAGAACATCGCTTCATCTCCATTTCAGTATCGCGACTGCATGCTCACTGGATGCCATAATTGAAGGGTATACGATCCATAACTATCTCAATAATGAAGCCGTTAGCCGCGAAGACATCCTCAATACGGTGATCAAACTCACCTCCTGATCCCGCCTGGAGCGATCTTTTCAGGCTTCTTCTCCGTTAAAAAAGAACGCAATTAAACAGGTGCAAAACGCTATATATTCGTGCGATAGTTATTCGTACATATGTACGAATCTATTTAAATAAAGATGACGAAAACGATGACCACAAAACCCGCTATCAATAAATTTGCTCTGTTTGGGCTGATGTTCATTCCCGGTTTTACGTGGGCAACCTGGGTGACTCGAACGCCCGTGATGCGCGATGTTCTGAATGCGTCAACGGAAACGATGGGCATGATCCTGTTTGGTTTTTCATGTGGTTCTATGCTCGGCGTATTGGGCGCTGGGAAGGTCATTAACGTCCTTGGCATTCGTAAAACCATGGCCGGCGGGTTCCTGCTGCTTCTGCTTGGGCTACTCATGCTGGCCGTTTCACTTTCGATTCAGAGCACGCCCAGCGCTTTTATGGGGTTGTTAATTTTCGGCGCAGGTGTCGGCCTGGTTGATATCGCCATTAATATCGAAGGGGCGGCGTTTGAACAGCACCTGAATAAAAGCCTGATGACAACGCTGCACGGTTTTTTCAGCCTGGGAACGCTGGTCGGTGCCTTGACAGGGATGGCGATGACAGCTTTCGGCATTAATACGACGCTGCATTTTGTCGTCGTTGTGGCACTGTCGATACTTACCGCGATCATGCTGATGCGTCAGATGCCGTGGCTGAGCGACCTGGCCAATGCGGAGAAAGAAGAAAAGGGTGATTATAAGACTCAGGTCTTCAATGAACTTAAAGACAGCCGCCTGTTGATTCTCGGCGTAGTGATTCTTGCGATGGCGCTGGCAGAAGGGTCTGCCAACGACTGGCTACCATTACTGATGATCGATGGTCACAACTTTGGCCACACGACGGGAACGCTGGTTTATGTCGGGTTTACTGCAGGTATGACGCTGGGTCGCTTTGCCGGCGGGTATTTTGTCGATCGCTTTGGCAAGGTCAATATGCTCCGCTTCAGCGCCGCGTCAGCCGCGCTGGGGCTGACGCTGGTCATTTTCTCGGATGCACCGTTGCTGGCTGCCGCTGCGGTTATCTTCTGGGGTATTGGCGCATCGCTGGGGTTCCCGCTCACCATTTCCGCCGCGGGCAGCGGAGAAAACAGCGCCGTTCGCGTCACCATTGCCGCAACGCTGGGGTACTTTGCTTTTCTCGTCGGCCCGCCGGCGTTGGGCTTTCTTGGCGAGGTTGCAGGGTTACGCATCGCCATGCTGCCGGTTCTTTTTATGGTGGTTCTGGCCTTCGTCTGTTCGTCTTCCGCCCGTGAACGTTCGGTCAGAACGGTATCTGATACCGTACCCTGATGTTTCTACGCGATACTGTTGCGTGTTACGGAGCTGTGCACACCTGAATAGTCATATTGTCGTGAGGGAAAATGGTTAACTTAAAAAAGATGTCTGCTGGTGAATTTGCTGCGTATCGCCAGTGTTTTATTCTGGAATATGCTCAGGATCTACAGGATTCTCGTGGCTATGACGCAGAAAAAGCAAGGGCGATCGCAACACAATCGATTGATATCGCGTTACCTCAAGGCCCTGATACGGCAAAGAATACACTCTGGTGTATTCACACTGATAACACAGAGCTGGTAATTGGCTACCTCTGGGTGGTGTTTAATCAACAATCTGCCTGGGTATCCGACTTTTTCCTTCTGCCTGCGTGGCGTGGACTCGGTTTGGGAAAAGCCTCATTACTGGAAATGGAAGCCGCGGTGGCAGCCGTGGGGATCAATGAGATTGGTTTAAGGGTGGCGGTGAACAATCAGTCAGCGAAAGCGTTGTATGAAAAAATCGGCTTCCAAACTACCGGTTTTAATATGAATAAGATACTGAATTCAGACAGGCAAAAGTAGAGATGTCGTAAACGGTTATCACGGCTCTCCGTCCCTTATCCTGAGCTTATCTGCATCGCTAAAGTTTAAAAAAAAAGCGCCGATAGACATAACAGGGAGCTCAGTGCAAAGGAAGGTTGATGTCTACTAAGGTCCACATCAGGAGAGCCATAATGGCCACACAATTAATACAAAAAAAGACAATGAGTACCCGCGCTCAAGTACTGTTAACTGGCGCATTAACCATCGCACTCGGTTTCGCTGTCACCATCGGGGTGCTCAGCTGGCAGTCTAGTCGTGAACAAAAGTCTCTGGCAGAACGTTATTTACAGCAGATCGCCCAAAGTGAAGCACTAAGAATTCAACAGGAACTCAACTACGCCCGTGATGTAGCACATAACCTTGGACAAGGGCTGGTTGCCTTGCCTGCCGCAGGTGTTAAAGACCGTGCTGTCGTCGATAAAATAATGGAGTCTGCGCTGCGGGATAACCCAGAATATCTCTCGATTTCGGTTATCTTTGAAGAAAACGCGTTTGATGGGCGGGATGCCGAGTTTGCCGATCAACCGGGTCAGGCACCTAAAGGCCGCTATGCCTGGTTTGTCGATCGCGATCAGGCTGGCAATTACAAAATGCATCCTCTGCAGTCATTCCTGACTCCCGGCCAAGGCGATTACTACCTGCTGCCGCAAAAAAGCCAGAAAGACATGCTGATCGAACCCTATACCTATGCTTACAACGGCGTTCCCACGCTACTGACGTCAGTCGCCGCACCGATTGTCAGCCAGGGAAAACTGTGGGGCGTCGTCACTTCAGATATTTCGCTTGCGTCATTGCAGCAAAAAGTGAACCAGATTAAGCCTTGGGAAGGCGGCGGCTACGCGATGCTGCTATCCAGTGCGAGCAAAGTCATCTCTTATCCTGATAAGTCCCAGACCAGTAAAGCCTGGCAAGGGCCGACAGATAACTTCACCTCCTCAGTAGTACAACACGACGATGCGATTCTGGGCGAGCAAGCGTTGGTGACCTGGCAGCCCGTGACCATCGGCAACAGCACGGAGAAATGGTATCTGGGGGTTGTAGCCCCAGTGAGCCAGGTAATGGCGGCTTCTGAACGCCAGTTAATGAATGCGGTCATTATGATGGTAATCAGTATCCTGTTGGTGAGTGCGCTGCTGGGTTGGGTATTCAGCCGTAAAGTGCTGAAACCGCTGGGTGGTGAACCACGTGAAGCCGCCACCATCGCGCTGGCCGTTGCGGAAGGGCGTCTGAGTAATGTGATTGATGTGAAGCCTAACGATCGCAATAGCCTGTTCTTCGCACTGAATACGATGCAATCACAGCTGCGTCAGGTGGTCGGGCAGATCAAAGAAGCCAGCGATTCTGTGCGACAGGGCGCGGCAGAAATTGCCAGCGGCAACCTCAACCTTGCATCGCGTACCGAGCAGCAGGCCGCTGCGCTGGAGCAAACCGCAGCAAGCATGGAAGAGATTACCGCAACGGTGAAACACAACGCCAACAACGCCCATCAGGCCACGACACTCACAGAGAACGCCACGAAGATAGCCCAGCGTGGCGAATCGCTGGTCGGTCAGGTGGTTCAGACAATGGCGCAGATTGATGAAAGTGCGAAGAAAATTGGCGATATTACCACCATGATTAACAGCATCGCTTTTCAGACCAACATTCTGGCGCTTAACGCAGCGGTAGAAGCGGCACGAGCGGGCGAGCAGGGAAGAGGTTTCGCTGTTGTGGCGTCAGAAGTACGCAGTCTGGCACAGCGCAGCGCCAGCGCGGTGAAAGAGATTGCCGCTCTGATCGAGGAGTCCAGCCAGCGTGTTGAAAGCGGCGTTAAGCTGGTGAACGATGCGGGTAAAACCATGCAGGATATGACACACGCCGTCAGTTCGGTACAAAGTATCATCGGTGAGATTGTCACGGCATCTGATGAGCAGGCGAAAGGCATTAGTCAGGTCACGATTGCCGTCAATGAAATGGATGGTGTTACGCAGCAAAACTCCGCGCTGGTACAGCAGATGTCTGCCGCAGCCAGCTCACTGGAAGATCAGTCCATGTCGTTAGCGCAGGCGATAGAGCATTTTCGTTTGGAACAGCAGCACGTGTCACCTCGTGCGCTGTTAAAGTAAATAGTGACACTGTCACCCGGTTGCCTAACGGTTGTCGGGTGACATCTTTATTCTTTCCGTGATTTTTGCTCACATTCCCCCTGAGTTCTCTTCAACATTATCGCATATGGCATTCACTGCTCTGAGAAAGTTGTATCGAGCCTTTAATTAAGGCAGATTAAATTATCCTGATCTTGTTAAGAAAAAATAACCATGCACCTGAATTACCCCTGTCTGAGAGCGTTCATGGAGATTGTCCGCAGCGGCAGTTTTGACATTGCGGCGCGTAAGCTTCACGTCACGCCGTCTGCTATCAGTCAGCGAATCAAGCAGTTGGAAGATCAGTTGGGTCAGGTGCTGATTGTAAGGGGCAATCCCTGCCGCGCGACGCCAACAGGGCAAACGCTACTTCGACACGCAGAACAGATAGATATGTTGGAGAGCGAGCTTTTTAGCACGCTTGAAATGCCAGCCAGACAGCGTATTTCAGTGGCGGTGAATGCGGATTCAATAGATGGATGGTTTTTGGATGCGATGGAAGATGTCTGTCACCAGTCTGGTATTTTACTCGATATTCTTGTCGAGGATCAGGAGCATTCGGCAACCTTGCTGCGCGAAGGCCGGGTAATGGCGGCGGTCAGCGCCAGCCCGGAACCGATTCAAGGCTGCGGCGTGGAATACTTAGGAACGATGCGCTATCGCGCCTATTGCTCACAGACATTTCACGACATGTACTTTGCTGACGGCATCAACGCGGACAGTCTACAGAACGCGCCGATCCTGATATTTAACAACAAGGACAGATTACAATCCTTATTTATAGAATCGTGGGTTCCAGCCACGATTGAGCCACCACAGCAGTTTGTTCCTTCAACGGCAGCCTTTGTCGGCGCCATTTTCAGAGGGCTAGGGTGGGGGATGATCCCGGAACATATGGCATCATCGCATACGGAAAAAGGCGAATTAGTACCGTTTCAGGCCGGGAACCCGATTGATATCCGCCTGTATTGGCACCGTTGGAATATCCGTTCTGAATCGCTGGAGGCGTTGAGCCAAAGTGTGCGGATGGCAGCCGTCCGGCATCTTTTTCAGTGAAATATAAGTGATGCTTATTTTTCTTCAAGAATCAATGAATTAAGTATGTGATCCTGCCAAATACCATTAATTTTAAGATACGAAGCGGCATATCCTTCTTTTATGAATCCAAGACTTTCCAAAGTCTTACTGCTGCGGAGGTTTGTTGGGAGATGATTCGCCATGATTCGATGCAGTCCATAAGTTTCATGGACATAATCAATTGCAATTTTGAGCGCTTCGCGCATCAGACCTTTTCCCTGATAAGCCTGATCGATTGAAAACCCCAGATAACAAGCCTGAAAAACACCATATACAAAATTTGTAAAGTTTATGCTGCCTATTATCTTCTTTTCACCTTTTATGGTGAAAACTAAAAGCAGATTTTTTCTTTCTTCAAACTCACAGAGTGAATCTTTAATTCGTTTAGATATGCTAGGGACGGTAAAATAGTCGTCATGACGCAATGGCTCAAAAGGAGCGAAATTATCTCGATTTTCGACCAGAAAGACTTGTAAGTTTTCCACAAATTCTTCATTGAGAAGATAGATATCTGTTCGTTCGGTTGAAATTAACTTCATATCCAGTCCCTGTGGTGAATTATAAATAATTGGTAACACGTGGCATTTTACTCCAAAATTTCAACTCAGGGGCGGAATTGTTACCTGACTGAGAACGATTCACATAAACGTATGAGGGAGAGATTAATGTCACCAGAATTGGTCATAGCGGCACAGTTTAAGGCCTACAATGAGCATGATATAGAGGCATTCGTATCATGCTTTGCACCGGATTTCAAAGCGTACCGTATGCCGGCAGAAACGCCCTCGATGGCAGGAAAAGAGGCGCTGAGAGAGTTTTACGTGAATAACCGGTTCAACAATCCGGCACTGAGAGCGGAATTGGTATCTCGTACCGTGTTAGGCAATAAGGTATTTGACCATGAATTGATACATGGGCTTTCAGCAGAGCCTATAGAGAGTATTGCCGTCTTTGAGGTAGAACAGGAGCTTATCAAAACAGCCTGGTTTTTCTTTCCGTAGTAAATAATTCACGAGCGCGGAACTAATGATTTCAGAGACACAAAATTACAATCTCTGATTGTGCATTATGAAAGACAACTTCATTGCCAGGTAACGCGCTACCAGAAAACCGTCATTGATAAGCTGCTGCACTGCGACTTTTTTGAAATTGGTCGTTCTGGAATGCGGTACGACAAACAGCAGGTTATCGATGCTCTGATTTCTGAAACGGTAGAACAACGGATTCAGGCCGATAACTTCGAGCTATCAGTGGTAGAACCAACAACAAGCTCTGAAGCAACGGCTAACGATCGATGATAGAGAGGCATGCCAGAAAAGTGTTTTATGGATGCGGGGATTTGCTCAACGGAACGGCCAGTTCCCGCCTGTTTATCCATTGGTTCGCATAATGTTGTCGACGTTATGGTAAAAAGGCCGCTGCGAAAATAAAAACCGCGCAGCGGTCTCTTTATCATAACGTGCATTATGCGACCCCATTATCCGAACATTAGAAAAATAGGGTCAATTTTTTTCGGGGACGTTCTGTGGCCGAAAGTACAGTTTGCTTATTTCTTATTCGGGGGAGTGATGCGTAACCTAAAAAATATTTTAGATGTGTGCGATATTTACATTTCTGGGGAGTTTGTAGAGTGTGGGAGTTTTGATTTTTACCCTGCGTGTGGATTGCGCACGCTGGTTATTAGGAAAATGAATTTTGGCTGTGTGGAAAACTATTTAATTTTGGTTCCTGCCACCGATTGGGGGTGTGTTAGAGATTTGGGGCTGAATGCCGGAGACGAAATTTGTGCTCCTGTTTGTCTGGATTTTAGTTTTGATATCAATCACCCGGTGGAATTAGGGTTGCAACCGCGTATGCCGTTGGTGGTTCCGGTCGAGGCCTGGCAGGACTCGGGCGCTGCGATGCCTTATCTGATCCTATCTGGCGGGCGAGATATAGTGAAAAAATAACCTTTACTCGTAAAATGGCCTCGCATTAGCGAGGCTTTTTATATTCATTGCCGCCAGATTGAATGAATAAGAATTGAAAAATATTTTCATTATTCCTATTTTTATACCACGTTTTGTCGTCTTTTCTGTCTATTCTCCCCGCTACAGCACATATGTTTTTTATTTCCATATAGCATTCGGATAAAAATACCACCCAAAATGAATGTAACTTATTGATAATGTGAAGTTAATAAAAATCAAATCTCACGAAAAACTTTATTTATGGAATTGATTATATTTTTTTGATCAAATGCCTCATCAAATAATCTCTGAGGCATTTACTGTGATTCCTAATCGGCTGTCTATCGCAGATAAAAACTTTTCTCATTACGAAAAATTGGGGAAGATTTTTTTACGCGACCGTCAGGGAATCGCCCGAAAATCTCGCGAGCTGGCCGACGAATTCAGGGAGGTGATTGGTGGTTCTGACATTAAACAATCTATCGACGCCAGTTTCAAAAATATTTTCACCAAAAACTTTTTTGACGCCGACTTTGATGAGTCAGATATTTTGAGTTTTGATGAAAAAATAAATTCTTGTTTATCCGCTCTGCATCGTAAGAGAGATTTTTTTAATCCGAGAAAAATTCATATTCCTGAATCGCGAATTTTTTTTGAAAATAATGTTTTTATGCGTGTTGCCAGCGCTGTCCGTGTGTATGGGCTAGAAATGCCCAAAATGCGTGAGGTTTTTGATTTTTTATCAACTCCGTTTTCTGATTGGCCTAATGAAATTCAGAACATTTTTTATGGTTCTCTGGCCCGCGTCTCATCGCCGGAATACTGGCTGCGCGTCTTGTGGCGTATTCGTTGCCACTGGGCTGGTTGTAGAGACACCGCTAAAAACCTCGTTCATAAAAAAATCTCTCCCTACATCTCTACACGGGCGCTGAGGGAATTCGCGGCTGCTCAGCAGAGGATGAGGGAATTTTTAGAAAAAAATGAGTTGGAATCCTCTGATGGCGACCGGATTTCACTCGAAACCGCCTACAACTCAGGCAATTCGTGTCCAAAAAATCGCCGCACCGAGCTCATGGTTCGTCTGCGCCACACGGGGGAATTTTTTACCGCCGAGGGATTTTCTGGGTATTTTTTAACCATAACTCTTCCATCGCGTTATCACGCTAACCACAACGACGGGCGTGAAAATCGGCGATGCACGGTAATCAATCCTCGCGTAGGTCAGGAGGAGCTTTCACGAATCTGGCGGAATATTCATCGGAAATTTTCCCGCGATGGCATTTTTTCTGCCGGATTTAGGATGGTTGAGCCCAATCACGATTCGACGCCGCACTGGCACATCGTGATCTGGTTCCGGCCGGAACAGGCTCAGGACGCACTAAAAATTTTCCATGACCGCTATTGTGCGCAGGATTGGGGAACGATTGCCCATAATCCCGCAATTCGTTTTCAGGCGACGCCCATCGACCCTGAGCGCGGCGCAGCTGCCTACTGTGCGGCATATGTGAGCAAAAATATCGACGGATTTGGGTTGGATGGGGATTTGGAGGCTGGGCTATCCGCTGTTGACGGCGCAACCCGTGCAACGGCATGGGCTCGCCTGTACGGAATTCGCCAGTTCCAGTCGTTCGGGTGCGTGGGCGCAACGGCATGGCGCGAATTGCGTCGCCAGCGGACAGCACCAGTGGATTGCGATCCGGCTCTGCGGGATTTCTGGCAGGCGGCAGATGATGGGAATTTTGGGCAGTTTATTCGTCTGTCGCGGGAGCACGGCGGGGTTTCCCTCTATCGTGTTGACGAGGATTTTTCCGGTCACGAACTGCGCAATCAGTGGGGCGAAAAAACGACCAAAATCAGAGGTGTTTGCCTCTCTGTATCTCCTATGACGCGCCTACAGACTAGATCTCGTGACTGGACGATAGTGCCTAAACAGACAGAGTCCGAGTCTGAATCGGTTTCTGTCACCGTTCGCCCTGATGCTGTTCAGCGCTGCGGCACCGCTGCAGCGCCTTGGACCAGTGGGAATAACTGCCCGCAGGAGCGGCAGGAAAATTTGGAGGATTTCGATTTTTCCGTCCCCCATGACCATCACACCTATCGCGAGGCTCCGCATGGCGCTCCCAGATTACGAATTTGATGATTTTTTAGACGATGAGTGCGGGATTTTTGTCAGTGGGTACGCCGAGGGGCATTACGACCTGCGCATTACCACTGTAGACGGCGAGTTTTTTTTCTGCATCCCAGAGGAGAAACTGACTGATTTTATGAGGAATTTTTTCAGTGGGAATGGAACAAATTTTTTTTGATTTTAATTTCTGGATCGATGGCGAATACCTCGGGTGCCGCCCAGCGGCTGACGGGCTGATCGAGATCGGAATCGGTTCGGAAAATGGTCTCGAACTGTCTATTTTTTGCCCCGAATCCGCGTTTCAGGATTTCCCGCAGGCGTTGCTACAGGGGCAGCGGGCGATATTTCCGATTTTTTTATGGCCAGCGTCAGGGGAAATGCTTGTCTGGCTGCGTTCAATAAATGTCCAAATTTTATAGAGGTGAAATTATGTCATTGTTATTGAAGGGTAAATTTTTAGGTGCCCGAAACAGAGAGTTTACTAATAATTCCGGCTCGTACAGTTTTTATGAGCTGGGCGTTGAAAACCTGCGCCCAGACGGCTGGGGTGGTCAGCAATCGGTTCAGACGGCGGTACGCATCCCGAAAAAATTCATTGATGCCGGAATTCTCGATAAATTTCAGAGACTTGTTGGGAAAAATGTTTTAGTTCCAGTTTGGGTGGATGCATATACAGGTAAGGCGGGCGCAGCCGTGCAAATCACGCTCGAATCAGACCAAATTGACGTGCTGCCAGACCAGAAATAAAAAAAAACTGTTTTAGGGGAGATGAAAATGCTGGAGACGATTTTTTATTTTTTCCTGCTCGGTGTAGCTGTCTACAAAATCGGGAATTTTTTTATGAGTTTTTTCATCGCTGTCCGAGCCCACTATTGGGGGTGAGATATGGGTGAATTATGGGCGGCAAATTCGCAATTTTTTTCATTTGCGTTCAGTAGTGTTCTGGGTCTCTGGCTCGTATCCCATTGTTGTGGGGTACTGCTGCGACTAGTGCGGTTCGGCTAGAAATAATAGTTATTATTCAATCAATTAATCTGAGGTATTCATATGAAACTGAAAAATATTTTTGTATCTGTATCGGCTGCATCTGCGGCAATTCTGGCTCCTGCGGCGGTTTTTGCCGCTGAGGGCGCGTCGGCGGCGCTGGATTTTTCCGGGGTGACCGAGGGATTTAGCGTTACAGCGGTTGTCACCGCTGTTATGGCCATCGCCGCCGGATTGATGGGCTTATATCTGGCTATCAAAGGCGTTTCGACGATCATGAACCTCGTTCGCGGTCGATAATTTTATCGCAGGGAGGGGGGAGCCCCTCCAGTTTTTTATTATTTTTCATGGAGTCGTAGGATGGACTGGCAAATGATTTTTTTCCTCTGGGGGCTAGTCAGTGCGTGGGCAGTTATTACCGGACTGAGGGGCATATAGATGAAAAAAATCATTTTTTTGTTTTTGGGAGTCATATTTTTCTGCGCCGCAGCTAACGCGATCATTCCCGCGTTGGTCGTTGGCGCTGAGACCGTCGCGGGATTCGCTCTGAGGGCGGCAGTTTCGCGGGGCGCGGCGAATTCTGCGGTTTATGCAGCAGAGCGCGTCGCAATGAGTAATGTGACGAGAATTGCTATAAATCAGTCTGTTGCTAAAATTTCCGCGAGTTCTGCTACCCGTCTGAAACTTGCGAGCGGCGTCGCGTCGTGGGCGCTAATTGGTGATTCGTTGCTAAAAATCGGCGACGAAATTTTTGGCACTGACCCCAATGCGGGAATTTCGTCATCGCCCACGCTCACGGCCATCGACAATGGGCGAAAATTTTTTAGCGGGGCTGGTAAGGGCGGATCTTCGCCGTATTTTTCTGGCGATGAACACGCGGCTTTGGTGGCTGCGGTCTATCAATATCGAGCAGATAATGGCGTTTTGTACTGCCCGAGTGGCGCAAAATGCACGCACAGCCCAGATTTTTCGGTTACAGCGACCCGTATTTCTGGGGGATTAACGGACTATACGCTGCGGTACAGTTTTTCCTACCCGCAGTCGTCCGGCTCGATAAAAACGGATTTTATTACCGAGGTCGTTTCTGTGCAGCAAAACAAAAACTACTCGCCAGAGATCCCCCCGTCAGTACCAGATATCACGCCCGAACAGCAGGAAAAGTTGCAACAAACCGCGCTGAATGCTCAACAACTGGCCGACACCCTGAATGCGCTGCTACTGGATGCCGCTAGTCAATCCGATTATCAGGGAGTACCAATCAGCAGCGCGAACCCGCTGATTTCGGCGAGGGATATTTTAGACGCGGCCGCTGCAATCGGGCGTCCTAACCCAACGCAGGCTGAATGGACTACCCCGTGGTCTGACCTGCAACCAGAAACCCAGCCTCAACCTGAGCCGAATCCTCAGCCGGAAACACCTCCTATCCCCCCTGAACTGGAATCAACTCCAGACGGGAAAACAATTTTAGCGCCCCTAACTGGGGCATTTTCTGAATGGGAAAGTTTTTCGATCGGTTCGCGGTCAGCTCAGTGTCCGGTGGCTAAATTTTCCGTCTGGGATACAAATTTCGTTGTCGATTCTCACTGCGAATTGATTGAAAAAAATCGGGAGCTAATACGAATTTTTTGCCTGATTTGTTGGGGATTTGCGTCGTTCCGGCGCGTGATGTCTGCCTGATAATGGAGGAATAAATATGCTGGCTGCACTATATACGGGGCTGGGTTTTTTGTTGCGCGGAGTCGTAGTTAAATTCGGAATCATGTTTGCTCTATTTTTTGTCGTTCAGGAATTCGTACCGGTTTTGTTGTCATTGGTAAATGTATCTCCGCTGCCTTTGATTGAGTTGTTCGGTCAACTGCCTGATTCAGTTTGGTATTTTTTAAATCTATTTCAGGTTCCGACTGGAATCGCGATGATGATTTCCGCAATTATTGCGCGATTCATCATCCGTCGAATCCCATTAATAGGATAAATATCAGTGGCAATTTCAGCGTATTTGGGAGTGCCGGGCAGCGGTAAATCCTTCGAGGTTGTTCGGAGCGTAATAATTCCAGCCGTGTCTCAGGGGCGGCGGGTCGTATCAAACATTTATGGTCTAAATCCTGAGTTAATATATTCATTTGTTAGAAAAAATAATAAAACCGAAAATATGGGTGAGGTTATTCATGTCTCTAATGAGCAGGTTCAGGATGAATATTTTTTCCCCTATAAAAGCGCTGTAACCGATGGAAAAAACACATTTTGTCAGGCGGGTGACCTCATCTGTATAGATGAGGCGTGGCGAATATGGGGTTCCGATTCAACCGTTCCTCAAAACCATAAATCGTTCATTGCCGAGCATCGCCATTTTGCGCACCCTGAAACAGGCGTGACCTGCGATTTGGTGGTTATAAATCAATCGATATCCAATTTGCCCCGATTTATTCGTGATCGAACTGAAACCAGCTACAGGATGACAAAATTAAAATCTCTGGGTCTTAGTTCCATGTATCGGGTTGAGATTTTTGGGGGCGCAAAACTCACTAAAAATGAACGCGTTTCAGTCAAAAATTATCGTTACGACAAGAGGATTTTCCCGTTATATCAATCGTATGACGGAAACGGTTCTGAACAGATTGTCGATAAACGGCAGAGCATTTTTTCAAACATCACTCTGCTGATTGTTATCGTGATATTGGTAGTTACGGTGTCACTAGGGGGTTGGTATCTATGGTTTTTTTTCCATCCTGAGAATAAAAAAATACCTGTTCACCAAAATCAGCCTGCGGGAGCGGTCAGCCAGTTCCAGCAAAATCCCGCCGTTCCTGCACCTGCGCCGATTGCCACTCCAAAAATCTCAACCCAATGGCGGGTTAGTGGGCTAATTCAGGATAAAAATGGTCGGTTCGTCATCCTGTCTGGCGCTGATGGCCGTCAGCGGGTCGAACCGGCAGCAGGTTTTGTTGTGAGCGGCGCGATTATGTCAGGTGTATTAGATGGCGAAATTGTTACGACGTGGTCAGGGAGTTCTGCCAAATGAAAAAATATGTTTTTCCGTTGTTGCTGGCATTTGCATCTCAATCCCACGCTGCTGGGTCTGGGTCTGGGTCTGGGTCTGGGTCTGGGTCTGGTGTTGATTTTGAGCTGAAGGGCGTTTCCGTTCCTGATGCATTGTCAGTTTTTTACATGCAAATCCTAAAAAAACCGTTTCGACTCTCGCCTGATGTGGTGGCGATGCCTGAAAAAATATCATTCAGGTTAATGCCAGAACAGGACGCTCGTGCGTATCTCATCGAATATATGTCTGATATTGGTGTGTCGGTAAAATCGAAAAATGGCACTGATTTTTTTTATAAACCTCCGCAACTGGTTGAGAAAAAAACACCTCAATTTTCGTATGTGTATCGTCCATCATATCGCTCGCCAGAATATCTGGCCGCACAGCTGAAAACTCTGGTTGATGATGCCGCTAGATTTGCACAGGGTGAGGGAACCAATTCTGATTCGTTGGTTTTTTATGGATCGCGCGCCGACATCAACCGTGTCTCTGAGGCGCTGCCTCAGTTGGATACTCAGGCCGATGAGGTTCTGGTAGCTGGATATGTCTATGAGGTTCAGAATACTGCGCGTGATGGTTCAGGGCTACAACTAGCAGCCAACCTACTGAATACCAAGTTAAATTTTCAGATAGGGGGAAATTCGCGGGGATATGATAATTTTCTGAAAATCTCGACTGGCTCTATGAGTGCGCTCGTTGAGTTGTTTAAAACTGACAACCGGTTTAATGTTGTTTCATCCCCAACGCTACGCGCCCGTTCTGGTGCTGATGCGAGATTTTCCGTTGGTTCATCCACGCCTACGCTGGGGAATGTCTCGTATCAGGGGCAGTCCGCTGTCCAATCAGTCGTGTACCGCGATTCGGGGATAATTTTTTCTGTCAATCCGATGGTTAGAAAAAACGTGATCGACCTAAAAATTTCTCAGGAAATGAGTAATTTTACGGCCACCGACAACGGGGTGAATTCCTCACCGACTCTGATAAAGCGCGAAATTTCCACCGACATCTCGTTGCAGGATGGTGAAATTATCCTGTTGGGGGGGCTGGCTGAACAAAAAAACACTGATTCCAAAACGGGATTTAGTCTGTTGCCAATATTCACTAGTCAGGGGGCAGACAGTTCAAAAACGGACATCGTCGTCGTTCTGCAGGTCAGAAAAATCCGCTGACTGCTCACCGCAGCGCTCAGCGAGGAGGGCGGTTAGCGGATTTTCCCTCTGTAGCACATCGTTGAATTCGGTGTAATTTTGTACTGAAATTCATCTGATTTAATTTTAATGCATTGAATTTAAAATATTTTATTTTTACATTGTGCGCAGTGTCAGGGGATTTCATCGCATGTGCTGTAGAGGGAAGGTCATTTATGTCTCTAAAAAATATGAGTCGCCTTGAAAAATACCGTGCTCGCCAGGCTGAGCGAATTGTAGCTATGGTTCGGGCTATAGATGAGGGAAAAACCACCGTTGTGGCATCGCACTCACCGCCATGGAAAATCATCCGATGTGTTTTAGCAGGCGGTTTTTTATCGGAACGCCGGACGGCGCAAAAATTTATTTTTGGGCTGTGCGGGGTTGGCCGCAGGCAGCGATTCTGAGAATTTTCCCGCACTGAATTTCTGTTCATTTAATTGATATATAGGTGGTTTGTATGAGTATTTCAGGGCGAAATCCCGCAGTGCACGATGTTTCCAGTCTGAAAAAAATGGGTTCGCTGGCGCGAAAAACCTGCGAAATGGCGCAACTAAAAAAATCATTTGTGGATGCTGTTGGGAGCGATTCACTACGAGTCCCAGTCATATCAGAGCGAGCAGTGGAATTATTCGAGGGCGATGCTGCCTCGGCTGAAAAATGGTTGTCGGAGCCGAATCGCGCACTGGAATGGAAATCACCAAATGAAATGCTGTCGAATCCATCAGGGATAGACGCCGTTCTCAAATTGATAGCTCAGTTGCAACACAGTGTTTATCCATAAGCCAATTACCACCTCCTATACGCCGATTACCTATCAGAGTAGCCCGTCAAAAAAGCATTTTTCCAGACCTTTTTTTTCAATGCATCGGGATGAAATCTACGTCAACTTCGACATGATATAATCAAATGACTGAAACTACTGCGACTCATATATAACGGGGAATTATAATGAATATTCAAAAACGGTTGTCTGATTCACAAGTTGAAGATTTTAAAAACAATATTGATTTAATAAAATCCAGTCCTGAACTATCTGAGAGCTGTGGTTTTGCGATAGAACTTATTGAAAATGCAATAAACTCAAGGGTTGCAGGTTTGTGGACTGACGGCTATGAAAGCAGCGGTGCTTACACAAAGAGATAAGCTGACGGGCTATTATTATGGCCTTGTTGAATGGGTCTGGTTACTCCACAAGGCTGCACAGCATTTATCTATAAACAGTTTTGGTGTGGCTAAAAGGCAATTTTGCCTAATTGGAGGATACGTGAAACGGAAAATCACTGGACGCAATAAGCAGTTTTTGAGCAGCCTGTTAGAAAAAGTCGCGCTATGGGATTTACCGCTACATAGTGTAGTGGCGTTATCGGCCAGTGCAGCGGAAACGAAAAACGCCAGTCGGTTAGCGCGCCGTGGAAAATTGCGTCCTGACTGGACGCGAGCGGAATCGTGGGATGGTGGAGAATTTTTGCTGCCGTTTGCTGGCCCGAGTGGGAAAATTTACCATTATCAAATTGTCAGCCACAAGGACGATGGCTGATGCCAGAAAAAGAGTTTTACGAATGCGGGGATTTGCTCAGTGTAACGGCCAGTTCCCGCGTGAATCTCTATAGGTTCGCATAATGTAT
>NZ_JBBBQR010000015.1:0-129040 GCF_037136835.1 Pectobacterium sp. 1950-15
CACGACGGGCTTTTTTGTGCGTCTTTGCGGTACGAAATAATTCTATTTAGTAACCAATTTGAACTATTTCATTTGGTTATCGTTTGTATCTTAATCATGTCGAACCCGGAGAGAAGACTCTGGATTGTTATTTCCTATCTGATTGTAATTTAAACGATTAATTGCCGTTTTCCTGATGGAGCGACACATCTTTGAGAAGAAGTGTGTCCCGATGGTAATGATTGAAATAGTTTCGTCATGGAAGATTCATATAGCGAAATCTATTATCTCCTGCCGCAATGGCGAAATAAAACATAGCCATAGATCTTCATGCTAGTGCTGACAGGAGAGTGTAATCCGATGAATGTGCCTATTTCCGCTGTTATCTCGTTAGTGATGAGTTCTGCCTGGTGCCTCCCTCTGCATGCGGCCGTGCAGGATAGTTCTCTTGGAATCTATCAACTGATTCAGGAGAGGATGGTGCTGATGAAGGACGTCGCAGGGTATAAGGCCCGTCAACACCTGCCGGTTGAGGATCTGAAGCAAGAGGAACGTATTTTGAATAAGGCGCGGGAACAATCCGCTGCCGTGGGTTTATCCCCCCAAAGTACGCAGCTGTTTTTTACGTCATTAATGAACGCCAGCAAAGCTATTCAGTATCGTTACATGGCGGACTGGCTTGCAACACCGGAGAACGACTGGACGCCGCTTTCGCTGAATGACACGGTCAGGCCCACGTTACTCACGATTGATGATCAGCTCTTGATTAGCATTAAGCGTTACCTCGCGAATGGCGGGCATTTTGCGCCTCAGCAAGAGGCTGCATTTCTTTCTTCTATTAATGTTGAGCATCTGTCACAGAACGATAAACGCCAGATTTATGCGGCATTGAGTCACATTGAACCAGACGGCAAATAGCTGAGTGGGAGAGAAGACGATGACTTACCAATTATTGAAAGGGAGTGAGCGCGGAAATATCGCTGACGCGGCATATCGCGAGCGCTGTGATGTGAATGAAAGCGTCAGAATCATGCTGGTGTTACGTTTTACTACGCCAGATGAAGAGTATTACGCTGAACTGCACGATAGCATCGATCCGCAATTTGGCGGTATCAATGCCAACAGGCCGCTGTCGCGTGCCGATTATGCCAGAAAGTTCAGCGCTGATGAGGCCGATATCGAGCATGTCCGTGCGTTTGCGCGGCATCATCGGCTCTCTATCGAACGCGAACACGCCGCCAGCCGCACCGTTTTCTTAACGGGGACGGTGGGGCAAATGGAACAGGCGTTTCGCGTGAGTTTAGCCCGGTATGACCACAAACACGGGACATTCCGTGGGAGGGCGGGAGGAATTTACCTGCCGGAATATCTACAGGGTGTAGTGATTGCCGTATTAGGTCTTGATGAACGTCTGGCGACGAACTGCTGCCTACGTATCAATGATGCGTTCTCCAATGCGGCAAAGCGTCCGATGGGCTATACGCCGCTCGAGCTGGCGGAGCTCTATCATTTCCCGGAGCACGACGGCGCGGGGCAGTGCATTGGCATTATTGAGCTAGGGGGCGGATACCGCCTGCCGCAGTTAGAGCACTATTTTAAACGCATGGGTGTCACCCCACCGCAGGTCGTCGATGTTTGTGTGGGCGGCGCCCGGAATGCCCCTGCCTCGTTAGAGGGCGATAAAGACGTGAGCCCGATTGATATCGAAGTGCAGATGGATATCGAAATCGCGGGTACGTTGGCGCCGGCTGCCAAAATTGTGGTGTATTTTGCTCCGAATACGGATGCCGGGTTTTTGGAAGCGCTCAACGCTGCGATTTATGATGAGAAAAATGCACCGTCGGTGATCTCGATTAGCTGGGGATCCAGCGAATCACAATGGACGGCGCAATCATTACAGGTGTACAACCAGGCCTTTCAGACCGCGGCTGCGCTAGGAATTACGGTGTGCGTGGCTTCTGGCGATCGCGGTTCAAAAGACGGTGAGCCCCATGGTTTGCATGTCGATTTCCCCGCATCCAGCCCCTATGTTTTAGCCTGCGGCGGCACTCGCTTGCAAAAAGCGATGGAAGAAACCACCTGGCATAGTCGGGACGGCAGCGCGACGGGTGGTGGCGTCAGCCAGTACTTTGCGCTGCCCGGTTGGCAGTTAGGGCTGTCTCTGGTAGACAAATATGGCGGTCATCATCCCTTGCAACACCGTGGCGTACCTGATGTGAGCGGCAATGCCGATCCTGAAACGGGCTATCTGGTTGAAGTTAACGGGCGGGAAGGCGTGGTTGGCGGAACCAGCGCTGTCGCACCGCTGTGGGCAGGGTTATTAGCGCGTATGCTGGCGCTGACCCACTCGGCATCGCTGTTTATCCCCCCTTTGCTGTACCGTAACCGTAATAGCTGCAAGGATATCGTGCGGGGCAATAATGGCGCATTTGTGGCTTCTGAAGGCTGGGATGCCTGTACAGGGCTGGGATCGCCAGATGGCATGAAGCTGCTGAGGCTGTTAAAGCGGCTCGTAAGGCTCAATGGTGCACGGGAACACGACGATGGGCACGAACAGTGAGTCCGCATTTCCGGGAGAGCCGGCGCAGGGAGCAAATCCTACTCAGGTGAGGACATTATCGGTGATATTCATCACAGATTACCCGACCTCGGTTTGAGTCTACGGCGGTTAGCGGATATAACCCGATAAGAAGGACGTGATCGGGTCAAGGCCCGAGCGAAACCTGATACGACGCATGTGATCCAGACATGTTCGTATCAGGTTTTTTTTTGCCTGAATCCAGCCCGATCGCGCGCCACCCATAACATCAGTGATGTCTTACTGACATGATCTCGTTAAGGAAAGGAGAAAAACAGTGAAATACCGTCATCTTAAACGTTTCCCTGAGGGTTTTTTGTGGGGCGCGGCGACATCGGCTTATCAGGTAGAAGGGGCATGGGATGAGGACGGCAAGGGGCCATCAGTGATTGATGCCAGAACGTCCTATCCTGAGGGCACCACGGACTTTAAAGTTGCCAGCGATCATTACCATCGTTACAAAGAAGATGTGGCGCTGTTTGCCGATATCGGCTTTAAAACCTACCGTTTTTCCATCGCCTGGAGCCGCATCATTCCCGATGGTAGCGGTGAGGTAAATCCGGCAGGGATCGCGTTTTATCACAATCTTATCGATGAGCTGCTGCATTACGGTATTGTGCCGATCGTCACGATGTACCATTTCGATCTGCCGCAGGCGTTACAGGCCAAAGGTGGTTGGTACAGCCGGGAAACGGTGGATGCGTTTGAACGTTTTGCCAACGTGCTGTTTGATGAATACGGCGCAAAAGTGAAGTACTGGCTGACCATCAACGAACAGAACATGATGATTTTGCACGGTTCCGCACTGGGTACGCTGGATCCTACGTTGGAAAACCCGAAACAGAATCTCTATCAGCAGAACCACAATATGTTGGTGGCGCAGGCAAAAGCCATGAATGCGCTGCATGAAAAAGTGCCCGGCGCGAAAATTGGTCCGGCACCCAACATTGCGCTGATTTACCCGGCATCCGCGAAGCCTGAAGATGTGATGGCCGCATTTAACTATAACGCGATCCGCAACTGGTTGTATCTGGATATGGCGGTATACGGGCGTTACAACACCGCGGCCTGGCGCTATATGGAAGAAAAAGGCTATACGCCGGAGATTCTGCCCGGCGATATGGATATTCTGGCATCGGCCAAACCCGATTTCATCGCGTTTAACTACTACACTTCGCAAACGGTTGAAGCCAGTAAAGGCGATGGCTCGGATGAAATTGCACGTGGCGGCGATCAGCACCTGAAATCAGGTGAAGAAGGCGTACATCGTGGCGCAAGCAATCCATTTTTGCAGAAAAACGCCTTTGGCTGGGAAATCGATCCCATTGGCTTCCGCAATACGCTGCGCGAACTGCACGATCGCTATCATTTACCGCTGATCATTACGGAGAATGGGCTGGGCGCGTTTGATGCGCTGGATGAAAACGGTGAGGTTCACGATGATTACCGCATCGACTACCTGCAACGCCACATTGAGCAGATTCAGCTTGCGATCACTGACGGTGTGGATGTCTTCGGCTATACGCCATGGTCGGCGTTGGATCTCATTTCCACCCATCAGGGATGCTCGAAACGCTATGGTTTTATTTACGTCAATCGTGAAGAGTTCGATCTGAAAGATTTGCGGCGTATCCGTAAAAAAAGTGCATACTGGTATGCTAATGTCATTAAAAACAACGGGCTGGATAGCTCTGAAGCGTAAATGATAAAAGAAAATGCCTCGTCGATATCACGTTGAGGCGTTAAACGGTAGGGAAGGCCTGTGTGCCTTCCCATCAGACAGGACGGCTGAGCGATGATAATTAAAAAAATATTGAGCAATAATGCCGTGCTGGTGCTGGCAGATGACCGACGGGAAATTGTGGCGATAGGTAAAGGCGTCGGCTTTGGCAAAAAAGTGGGCGACCCTATCGATCAAGAGCGTATTGAAAGCCAGTTCGTGAAGAAAAGCGACGGTATGGCGGATGTGCTGTCACAACTGCTGGCGGATATTCCACCGGACTGTCTGGCCGTGACGCAGCAAATTATTACGCTGGCGCAAAAAACGCTGCGGCTTGATGTGCAGGACACGCTGTTTCTGGCGCTCAGCGACCACATTAACTTTGCCATTCAACGCCATAAGAAAGGGCAGACGATCAAGAATCTGATGCTATGGGATATTCGCCAGTTCTATCACAGTGAATTTGCCGTTGGGTTGGAGGCGCTGGAACTGATTCGCGCCAGACTGGATATCGATTTGCCGGAGGATGAAGCGGGGTTTATTGCGCTGCATCTGGCAAATGCGACGAATAACAGCGATATGCAGAGCACGATGCAAAGCGCGAGCATCATTAAAGATATTTTGACCATTCTGAAATACGATCTCCACATCACGTTTGATGAACATTCTCTCAATTATCAGCGTTTGGTGACGCATCTGAAGTTTTTTGCCCTGCGCCTGTTAAATCGGGAAACCGTGAGCCACGGCGATGATTCCATCTATCAGGGGATTACCGAGTTGATGCCGCGGGCCTATGCCTGCGCGATGAAAGTGTATGACTATGTGGAAAAAAACTACGGCTGCCAACTCACCACTGATGAGATTATGTTCCTGACCATTCACATCAACCGTTTACAACCCTCTCCCTCTTAATCATTAATTACACCGGTCATTAATAACGGCCGCACCTGCGGCATTAATCGATACGGAATGGCCGTCACGGGTAAGACCACCGTGAGTTAACATTTGTGTTACTCTGTTGGCCTTTACTGTATCGGTTCGTTATGTAACAAAATAAATTAAAAAACAGCGCACTATTGCTGACAGGCTTTCAGTCATAATGTTTTTTTCTCGCTATTCGTTAGTGAACCGCATGGGGGTCGTTATGTCAGCCTCGCCGCCGACGTTTTTGACGGTAGATATACGTCGCTCAGGGCTACGCTTTTCCCAGCGGGTCTATATTCCACGCATTGTCGGTACGATACTGTGTTCTCTCTTCATTGCCTCCGTGCTGATTACCAAGCCTACACCGGTGCTATTGTGGGGGCTGCTCCTTCTTAACGCCTTTGTCTGGCCTCACATTGCCTACCTGTTATCCCTGCGGTCGCGCGATCCTATGCGGTGCGAGAAACGTAATTTACTGTTTGATGTGGTGTTTGGTGGCATCTGGATAGGGTTTATGGGCGTGAATCTCCTGCCCAGCGCGGTGATTGCTGCGATGGTCGGGATGAACGGCACGGCCGGCGGTGGAATCAAGCTATTTGTTCAGGGCATCCTATTACAGTGTGTTGCCTGCGTGTCGGTTCTTGTGCTGTTTGCGGTGCCGGTTTCACTGGATACGACACCGATACAGATTTATGCCTGTCTGCCAATGTTGTTGGTCTACCCGATTTTTCTGGGTTATGTCACTTATAACACCGCGCTGAAGCTGGCGGAGCACAAGCGTATGCTGATGGAAGTCAGTACCCATGACGGAATGACCAGCCTCTATAACCGCCACCACTGGGAACGTTTGCTGAAACACGAGTTCGACCTTTGTCAGCGTTATAAGCGTACGGCGACGTTAGTCCTGTTTGATATCGACCATTTTAAAGCCTTTAACGATAATTTTGGGCATAACGTCGGCGATCAGGCGATACTTCTACTGGCGCGCGAGCTGACATCTGGTTTTCGTGAAACGGATGTGATTGGGCGGTTTGGCGGAGATGAATTCGCCGTTATTTTGCCGCAGACCAGCGCGGGAGAAGCGTTGGATGCCGTGAGTCGCATTCGGGAGAGTTTGTCGCTGAAGTTCCTGAATCAGACCCCGCAGTTGGCGGTGTTTGTCAGCGTCGGCATTGCGGAGATTTCACCGGAAATGGGCCAATATATTGACTGGTTAAAGTCAGCGGATATGGCGCTCTACCGGGCAAAAAATAAAGGCCGTCGTCGAACTGAAGTTGCCTGAATGCACCAGACCATAGTCTGAATGCTTTATTCTGTCTGATAACGATCAATAGACCCTTATCGCTATTGAGGTGGTGATTGGGGTTTCGTCTTCTTTTATACCTTCAGTAATACCATACCACTCTAAAACGATAACGAACTATCCCGGCTAATTTTTTAGAAATTAGGGGAGAGATAATACGAGTCATTCCTGTTTTCTCTTTACATAAAGCAGGTGGGGATTCATGTAGTGAAACTTGACGTTTAAGTGGAGAAATATCGCAAAGAAATACTATTTTTTTGATATTTATAACATATTTCTATCATTAGCCTTTGTTAAGATTTTTTCGGGAATATTTCTTTTTAAAAGCTATTGTTAATAGATATGTTTTTATGAAAATATGTCAGCAAGGTCTTATCTCTCCAGTCTTTTCCTTTCTTATCCGATACCCTCTGTCGGCGGGAATGGCGCGAGTGTGTGATATCAGGTCACCAAAAAACATCATTTAAATTAAACATCGGGCAAGGAACAGCGCCGCTTAAAGGAGTCCCGCTATGGCATGGCGTAATTGGTTTACCCAGCATCCCCAGTCAGCAAATGCGGTCAGTAAGCCGGCGGCGCAGGCTTCTTCACTACCGGTCTATGTTCTTGAGCCGCGTATATTATTTGATGGTGCGATTGCAGCAACGGTGAATGACACCGCAGCAAGCTCATCGGAAACGACTGCCGATCACGCTGCTGCCAACGCCCATGCCTCTACGGCAGATCAACCTCCCCATGATTCCCAATCCGCCGCGACGCAGGATATTGATATTACGGCGGTGGCTGATGGCACGACGTCCTCGCGTAAGGAAGTCGCTTTTGTTGATACGTCGGTGAAGGATTATGAAACGTTGGTCTCGGGGATTAAGCCCGGCGTTGAGGTCGTATTGATTGACGGCTCGCGGGATGGTTTGCAGCAAATGGCCGACTGGGCAGCGACGCATACCGGCTATGACGCTATCCATATCTTTTCCCACGGTTCTGAAGGCAAAGTGAATCTGGGGACGCAGGTACTGACGGAATCATCGCTGAAATCGAGCGAGGTGCAGGCACAGCTTGCGGCTTTAGGTGCGGCATTAACCACCGAGGGAGATTTACTACTTTACGGTTGTGATATTGCCGGTGGCGCACAGGGTGATGCTTTCCTGGCGAATCTGGCCCAGGCTACTGGCGCGGATGTTGCTGCATCCGTTGATGTCACGGGCAGCAGTGCGGTCGGTGGGGATTGGGTATTAGAGAAGAATACCGGCGATATTGATACTGAGGCAATGGTCATTGGCGCATACAGCGGCGCATTGACGACGATAACGTTCACCGATAGCGATAGCGATTTATATACCTCCACGCTAGTACGAGACGTCGGAGGGCGGCCTGTTACTTTTTCTGGTGGTGAAAATTCCGGTGGTTTATATCTCGATGGGGATGTAAATAATCGTGGGCTCTATGCGCTGGAGGGCGCTGATAATTCCACTGGAGGGAGCGATATAAAACTGACGATCGCCCCCAATTCTGGTTATATGTTTGATTTTAACGGGTTCCGTGCGCTTGCTGATAGCGGCACAGTGAATATCGTGGTGACCTACGCGGATAATTCAACGGAATCCTTCAATTTCGATGCGAGTAAAACCAACCTTCAGGCGGTTAGCTCATTCACCACGATTTCTGGTGCTACCAAGGTTGTGATTACCTCCAGTCGATATGCGGTATTACAGGATATCAACATCACCGACGTGCGAACGGCTGCGGTTATTCCACGGATCACGGCAGCCACCTATGACGCCAATACCAATGTGTTGACGGTGACTGGGGCTAATATGGTCGCGGGTGACACCATTGATGTGTCCAAATTGACGCTGGCGGGTGAAAACGGCAATACCTACACGCTAACCAGCAGCAATGTGACCGCAGTCAATGCCACCACATTCAGTATCACACTGAATTCGATTGACCAGCTCAACGTTGAAGGGCTGCTAAACAAAAACGGTACGACGTCGGCCGCAAGTGGGACAACCTTTAATTTGGCCGCGGCTGCGGGGTGGGATGCCACACAATCTTCTACTCCAGCCGATCTGGTTCGTAACGGCGTCACTGTCAGTAATGTGCAAATGCCCACCATCACCTCTTCGACGTACGACAGTTCGACGGGCACCTTGGCGGTTACTGGCACCAATTTGGTGAAGCAGAGCGGGGCGAATAATGATATTGACCTCTCTAAGCTCACTTTCACCGGTCAAGGCGGTAGCACTTATACGCTCAGCGCAACCAGTAATGTTGAAATCGTCAACGCCACTTCTTTTATCGTGGTATTAAGCGCCACCGATAGAGCCGGACTTAGTGCGATCCTTAACCAGAACGGTACGTCCTCTTCGGGTGGGACGACCTATAATCTCGCCGCCGCCGACGACTGGAACGGGCCTATAACGGGTGGAAATATTGCAGATCTGACCGGCAACGGCATCACTGTCAGTGGATTTAATACCGCACCGGTGATGAGTAACCTGAACGGCGATAGCGTTAACTTTACCGAGGGCGCGTTACCGATTAGTTTAGACGCGGGCGGTAATGCTACGCTTACGGATGTGGATTCAGCCGATTTCAACGGCGGCAGCGTGCGGGTAGCGATCACCACTAACCGTAACAGTAGTGAAGATGTGTTAGGCATCATGAATCTGGGGACGGGGATCGGACAAATCGGCGTGTCTGGATCGAATGTCACTTATGGTGGCGTCGTGATTGGTTCCTTTACCGGGGGCTCTGGTGTGAACGACCTGGTGGTAGCGTTGAACGCCAGTTCGACGCCAGCAGCCGTTCAGGCATTAGTCCGTGCCCTGTCTTATCAAAACAGCAATACAACCGATCCTGCCATCACGACGCGTTCCGTTAGCATTACCGTAAATGATGGCGACGGCGGGAGTGCTTCCGCAATGGTGACCGTTGGCGTCACTGGGGTGAACGACGCCCCTACGCTGTCTGCCACCGGCAATAATGTGACCTATACCGAAAACGGTAGCGCCGTCGATCTTTTCAGTAACGTTTCAGTCAGCACGGTTGAAGCCGGGCAGACCATCACGCAGTTATCTCTTGTTGTCAGTAACGTATCGAATGGCAGCAGTGAACAACTGCAAATCGATGGAACAACCATTGCGCTGATCGGCGGCAATAGTGGCACCACGACCACGAACGGTTTGTCTTATTCCGTTAGCGTGACTGCGGGCACCGCCACGCTAACGTTGAGTAAAGCGGGTGGCATCAGCGCCTCGGCGGCGGCCACGGCGATCGACGGCATCACTTATCGCAATACCAGCGAAAACCCCACGGGGCCTGCTCGTACTGTGACGTTGATGAGTATTTCTGATAATGGCGGAACAAGTAACGGCGGAGTGGACACCACTACGCTGTCGATTGCTTCCACGATAACCGTGGTGGCGGTGAACGACTCACCGACTATCAGTGCGCCCGCCTCGATCACGGTAACGGAAGATCTGGCGAAGGCGATTACCGGTATCAGTTTTGCGGATGTTGATGCCGATAGTAATAACGTCACGGTGACCTTATCTGTGGGCAGCGGCGTGCTTAATGCTAACGGTGTCGGCGTTGGCGTAGTGGGAAATGGCACGAGTAGCCTGACGTTGACGGGGTCTATTGCCACTATCAATGCTTATATCGCGGGCAGTAATGTGCTATTCAGCCCGGCCAGTAATGCAACAGGGAACGTCACGCTGACGATCGGCATTGATGACGGTGGTAACTCGGGAAGCGGCGGAGCTAAAACCGCGTCGGGCACCGTGACGCTGAGTATTGATGCGGTTAATGACGCGCCAGTCAATGGCGTACCTACGGCACAGGTGGTACAACAGGATGGTTCGCTGGTATTTAATACCGCTAACGGCAACCTGATTTCTGTCAGTGACGTCGACATCGGTGGTAACACCATGCAGGTGACGCTAACTGCGACGAATGGATTACTGACCTTATCGTCATTCTCCGGACTGGTTTTCAACGTGGGGTCGGGCACAGGCGATAGCACGATGACCTTCCAGGGCAGCCTGACCAATATTAACAATGCGTTAAATGGCCTGACGTTTACCCCAACCAGCGGCTATAACGGCAGTGCGTCGATCCAAATGGTCAGTAATGATTTAGGCAGCTCAGGCTCCGGCGGGGCACAAACTGACACCGATACCATTGCGATTACGGTGAATCCGAATAACCCCACGATTACCAGCGTCAGTGCGAGTAGCGCCGATGGAATCTATAAAATAGGGCAAACCATTCAGGTTACGGTGGCATTTGATACCACTGTCGTTGTCGATACCACTGGCGGTGTGCCGACCCTATTACTTGAAACGGGCGCGTTCGATCGCGTGGCGACGTATGTGGCGGGGTCCGGATCTAACACACTGACCTTCTCATATACCGTGGGCAGTGGCGATCTGAGCGCCGATCTGAACTACGCCAACACGTCTGCGCTGTCGCTCAATGGTGCGACGATTCAGGACAATATTAATCGCACGGCGGTGTTGACCTTGCCAGGGCTTAATAGCCTTAATTCGCTGGCGGCGCAGAAAGCCATTGTTGTCGATGGAGTGCTGCCGACCGCGGCGATTACGGTGAGTGACAACGCCCTGAAAGCGGGCGAGGCCGCGCAAGTCACCATCACCTTCTCGGAAGCGGTGACGGGTTTCAGCAACGCTAATCTGTCAGTGTCGGACGGCACGCTGAGCAATGTAACGAGCATCGATGGCGGCGTGACGTGGACAGCCACCTTTACCCCGAATGCCAACGTCACCAACGCGAGCACGGCGATTGGGCTGACCTACACCGGCGTCACCGATGCGGCGGGCAACGCGGGCGTGGGCAGCGAAACCTCCGGTAATATCAGCATTGATACGGCATTGCCGACCGCGACGATAGCCGTCAGCGACAACGCCCTGAAAGCGGGCGAGGCCGCGCAAGTCACCATCACCTTCTCGGAAGCGGTGACGGGTTTCAGCAACGCTAATCTGTCAGTGTCGGACGGCACGCTGAGCAATGTAACGAGCACCGATGGCGGCGTGACGTGGACAGCCACCTTTACCCCGAATGCCAACGTCACCAACGCGGGCACGGCGATTGGCCTGAACTACACCGGCGTCACCGACGCGGCGGGCAACGCGGGCGTGGGTAGCGAAACCTCCGGTAATATCAGCATTGATACGGCGCTGCCGACCGCGACGATAGCCGTCAGCGACAACGCCCTGAAAGCGGGCGAGACCGCGCAAGTCACCATTACCTTCTCGGAAGCGGTGACGGGCTTTAGCAACGCCAACCTGTCGGTAGCAGACGGCACGTTAAGTAACGTGACCAGCACTGACGGTGGCGTGACGTGGACAGCCACCTTTACCCCGAATGTCAACGTCACCAACGCGAGCACGGCGATTGGGCTGACCTACGCTGGCGTCACCGACGCGGCGGGGAACGCGGGCGTGGGCAGCGAAATCTCCGGTAATATCAGTATTGATACGGCATTGCCGAGCGCGACGATAGCCGTCAGCGACAACGCCCTGAAAGTGGGTGAGACCGCGCAAGTCACCATCACCTTCTCGGAAGCGGTGAGCGGTTTCAGCAACGCCAACCTGTCGGTGACAGACGGCACGCTAAGTAACGTGACCAGCACTGACGGCGGCGTTACGTGGACAGCCACCTTTACCCCGAACGCGAATGTTACCAACGCGAGCACAGCGATTGGGCTGACCTACACCGGCGTCACCGACGCGGCGGGGAACGCGGGCGTGGGCAGCGAAACCTCCGGTAATATCAGCATTGATACGGCGTTGCCGAGCGCGACGATAGCCGTCAGCGACAACGCCCTGAAAGCGGGCGAGACCGCGCAAGTCACCATCACCTTCTCCGAAGCGGTGAGCGGTTTCAGCAACGCCAACCTGTCGGTAGCAGACGGCACGCTAAGTAACGTGACCAGCACTGACGGCGGCGTGACGTGGACAGCGACCTTTACCCCGAACGCGAATGTTACCAATGCGGGCACGGCGATTGCTCTGAACTACATCGGCGTCACCGACGCGGCGGGTAACGCGGGTGTGGGCAGTGAAGCTTCCGGTAATATCAGCATTGATACGATATTGCCGAGCGCGACGATAGCGGTGAGCGACAACGCCCTGAAAGTGGGCGAGACCGCGCAAGTCACCATCACCTTCTCGGAAGCGGTGACGGGCTTTAGCAACGCCAACCTGTCGGTGACAAACGGCACGTTAAGTAACGTAACCAGCAGCGACGGCGGTGTGACATGGACAGCGACCTTTACCCCGAATGCCAACGTGACCACTGCGAGCACGGCGATTGGGCTGAATTACATCGGCGTCACCGACGCGGCGGGCAACGCGGGCGTGGGGAGCGAAATCTCCGGTAATATCAGTATTGATACGGCGCTGCCGACCGCGACGATAGCGGTGAGCGACAGCGCCCTGAAAGCGGGTGAACGTGCTGAAGTTACCATTACCTTCTCCGAAGCGGTGAGCGGTTTCAGTAATGCCAACCTGTCGGTGGCGGACGGCACGCTAAGTAACGTGACCAGCAGCGACGGCGGTGTGACGTGGACAGCGACCTTTACTCCGAATGCCAACGTGACCAACGCGAGCACGGCGATTGGTCTGACCTACGCTGGCGTCACCGATGCGGCGGGCAACGCGGGCGTGGGCAGCGCCACTTCCGATAGTTTTAGCATCGATACCGTTCGTCCTGTGCCGATCAGCCTGACGCTGACGGAAACGTCAGGTTCGCAGGCACTGAGCTACACGCTGGTCTTTTCAGAAGCGGTGACAGGATTAGATGTTCGTGACTTCTCTCTGCTTAACGCCAACGGCACCACGGCGACAATTGGTGCAGTGACAGCGCTGAGTCCGACAACCTATCGAATTGATTTAACCAATGTGACAGGGGCGGGGGCCGTGCAGTTGGTCTTTACCGGTAATCACGGTGGGGTGACGGATCTGGCCGGCAACGACCTGAACGGTCAGGGGATCAGCGGCGACGTTCATAGCAATACTGCACCAGTTACCAATGGTATTGGAAATCAGTCCGCTAGCCAGGGGAGTGCGTTTACCTTCACGCTGCCCGCTAACGCGTTTGTTGATAATGATGCGGGCGATAGTCTGACTTACCGTGCCTCATTGTCCGATGGTTCGGCTCTGCCGTCCTGGTTGGTGTTCAATCCTCAGACGCAGACCTTCTCAGGTACGCCGCAAAATGCTGATGTGGGATCGTTAGCGATTCGTATTACCGCAACCGATAAAAACAGCGTCTCGGTGTCCAGCGATTTTACGGTTGTCGTGAATAACGTTAATGATGCGCCGACCACCACCGGCATGAGCAACCAAACGGTGAATGGTGATGGGGCATTTAGCTTCCAGATTCCTGCTAACACCTTCTCTGATATTGATGTGGGCGATACGCTGCGCCTCAGTGCAACCCGAGCGGATGGCTCCGCGCTGCCAGCCTGGGTGAGCTTCGATCCTGCAACCGGCACCTTTAGTGGATCGCCGGGACGCGCGAATAGCGGCGATCTGTCAATTTTGGTTACCGCAACGGATGCAGCGGGCGCGAGCGTGAGCACCACATTTGTCTTACGCGTCCTGTCTTCTACGCAACCGGATGGCGATCCAGAATTCAAATCGAATGCTGGCAGGCCCGCGGTGGCGATTGTGGGTAATAACGCAGTGGTCCAAAGCCAGCTGTCGCTGTTGACAGTTGCGGCGGCGTCGACCAGTGGCGATAGCCTGCTGGGAGCACCGTCTTCACTCTTTAATGCCGGTACGGCGGAAGGCTCTACGCCGGGAACCGCCAGCGTGTTTAGCGCAGCGGCACAAGGCGGTGGTGCAGTAGGCAGTTCTGCGGTTGCCGTGGCCTTTTCCAACAATGGCGTGAATCGTTACGAACCCGGTATACCACGCAGCAATGTCTCTGATTTCAACCAGCCGATGGGGGGGAAATCCACTCTGGCGGGGATGTTTGCGAACAATATCATCCCAGGTAATACCGCGCTTGAGGTGTTCAGCGGCGGCAGTTGGCAGTCCGTGTCGGAGGGCAACTCGACATCCGTCATGTCGCCTGTCTCCGTTTTTGGCGCGCCCGTATTTAGCCAGCAGCTAAAAGCATTGGATGATTATGAACGTCTGCAAATCGCTTCTCTCGAAGGCGCATTCCAAAACATGAGCAAACCAGCCTGAAACGGCGGTGGCAGGGTGTGATGAATACAATAAAAAACAGGGGTAAGGAATTGACTATGCAAAGATGCCCGAAAATTTTCAGCGTCACGCTGCTGGCGCTGTTAGTCAGTGGATGTGCGGTATCAACTCAGCCGCTCGATAAAGCAGAAAGTACCCGACGTGCGGATAACGATCTGCGCGTGATGTTCAGCAATCAAGAGCCCGTGACGGCACCCATTACGTTACACGATGCGATGGCAAGGGCGCTGAAATATAACCTCGAAGCGCGCTTAAAAGTGATGGAACAGGCGCTGGCGCAGGAGCAGGTGGATCTGGCGCGTTTTGATATGTTGCCAAAAATGGCGGCCAATGCGGGATATGTGACGCGCAGCAACGTGAGTGCTTCCAGTAGCCGCAGTATAGAAAGGGGCGTCACCTCGCTGGAGCCGTCAACCTCGCAGGATCAAACCCGCCGCGTCGCGGATCTGAATATGGTGTGGAATATTCTCGATTTTGGCGTCAGCTATGTTACGGCGCATCAACAGTCGGATAAGCGCTGGATCGCCGAAGAACGTCGCCGAAAAGTGACGCACACTATCGTGCAGGATGTGCAGTCGGCCTACTGGCGAGCCGTGGCGGCTGAACGTTTGCTGCACCGTATTGATGCCTTAATCGAACGCGTTAACATGGCGCGTGAGAACAGCCAGAAAATGTCGGCGCAAAAAGTCGGTGACATTATTGAAGCCTACAGCTACCAGCGCGCACTGCTGGATGCGACGCGCCAGTTGGAGGAGCAGCGCCGTGCGCTGTCTCTGGCGAAAACCGAGCTGGCAACGCTGATGAATTTACCGCTGGGTACAGATTACAAACTGGTCTTGCCAAAGGAGAGTGAACTCGTCGAGCCGGAGCTGAAAGTCGCCTTTAGCGACCTGGAGAAGGCCGCATTAGTGAGCCGTCCTGAACTGCGTGAACAGGATTATCAGGTCCGTATCAGCGCGGCGGAAACGCGTAAATCACTGCTTCGCATGCTGCCGGGGATTGAAATGTCAGTCGGAGGAAACTACGACAGCAACTCGTTTCTGGTTAACCAGCATTGGGCGGATGCCGGGGTGAAGGTAACCTGGAACCTGTTCAATCTGTTCTCCGGTCCGGCCGCTATCGATGTGGCAAAAGCGGGCGAAACCGTTTCCGAAATGCGCCGTCAGGCGATGTCGATGGCGGTACTGGCGCAACTTTATGTGGCTCGCGCCAATTTCAATGAAGCGCAGCGCCAATACCGTACCGGTAAAGAGTTACAGAAGCTGGATGTCGATATCCTTGAACAGCTGAATAACCGCTACAAGGCCGGCAATATCGGTGAATTACAGCTGATTCAGGGCGAGTTGAACGCGGTGAATACTTCTTTGCGCAATGATTTGGCCTATGCTGAATTGCGTAATGCGTATGGCCAGATCTTTGTTACCGCGGGCTTGGATCCTCTGCCAGCAACGCAAACCTTGAATGATATCCCGTCGGTAGGGAAGGCGCTTGACCAAACGGAGAAGCGCTGGGCGACCGGTAACCTTTCGCTGTAAGGAACGGTGTGCGGTCTGGGTATTCTCCTCCAGACCGCCTCATAACACACTGCGTGTTGGATGACGATGTTGAATAAGAAAATCCTATTTCGTAAAACGATGCCGTTGCACATGATGTTTCATCGCAGGACGCTGCATAACATTCTGCCGAAGAAAACGACACTTTCCCTCGTGCTAATGGCGTTACTCTCCGGTGTGCCGTATTCCGCGATGGCAGAAAAGATAGAGGATGAGCTACAGCTCGCTCCGGTAAGCCATGCTTCGGCAGAGGCGGCGGCGAGAGAGGCCAGAGGCGTATTAAGAGCGGTGGATCAGGCGACACTGTCCAGTGAGCTGAATGCGAAAGTGGTTGAGATGCCGTTTCGCGACGGTGAAGCGTTTCAGAAGGGCGATTTGCTGGTGCGTTTTGACTGCTCGGCCTATCAGGCACAGTTTGCTGCTTCGCAGGCTGCCATGAGGGCGGCACAGCAGGAGTTGAGTCAGAACAGGCAACTGGCCGAGATGAAATCCGTCGGCCGCAATGCGGTCGCAGTGGCGGAGGCTCGTCTGGCGCAGGCCACGGCGGAAAGCCAGGTTTATCAGATCCAGACGAACCGCTGTCGCGTTGTTGCCCCATTCTCTGGTCAGGTTGTATCGCGGAAAGTTCAGGTCTCGGAATATGTCGGTCAGGGGATGCCACTGCTGGAAATTGTGGATAACCGCCATCTGGAAATCAACGTTCTGGTGCCGTCACGCTGGCTCGCTTCACTCAAACCGAAGCAAGCATTTACTTTCATTCCCGATGAAACTGGCGTGCCGCTACAGGCGGAAGTGCTGCGCATTGGCGCACGTATTGATGAAAGCAGCCAGACCTTGACGCTGATTGGGCGAGTGCTCAAACCCGATAATAGCTTGCTCGCCGGAATGAGCGGCAGTGCTCGCTTCACGGGGCAACCGTGAGCGAATCGCATTCCTTCACGGTTGAGCGGGTATTTGCCGAATTCATTCATCTGGAGCGTCTGGCGCGTAGCGCCAAAAATAGCGAAACGCTCGCCTACTCGATGGTGAATGACAGCCAGAAGCTGTTCGGTTTCCGTCATGTCGCGCTGGTGATCAATGGGCGTGTACGTGCCGTCACCGGGGTTTCCGTTCCCGACCCGCATGCACCGTTTGTCGCGTTTATTGAACGTGCAGGCAAGCAACTGGTTACTCAAAAAGCCGCTGAGCAAATCACGACGGTGCGTGCCGACTGGTTTGATACGCAAACGCAGAATGACTGGCAAACGCTGTCTGCACAAGAAGCGCTCTGGGTACCGCTGAGGGATCGGCAGGGACAGCTGATTGGCGGATTATGGTATGCACGTGATCTGCCGTGGCAGGAAACCGATCGGACGCTGATGGAGCAGTTGGCTGATGCCTATGCGCATGCCTGGCTGGCGCTGGAACCGCGCAAAGCGTGGCGGCCGGGTGTGCCAAAAGCTAAAGTGCTGGTTGCCGTTGCGGTACTGATTGGGGCGCTGCTGATACCGGTTCGTCAGTCGGTACTGGCTCCCGCCGAAGTTGTGCCGCTGGATGGGCGGATCGTGACAGCCCCGCTGGATGGTGTGATCGCTGAAATCACGGTTAAGCCAAATCAGGTCGTGAAGAAAGATGAGGTGCTGGTACGGTTTGATAACACCACGCTGAAAGCTCAGGCTGATGTGGCAGAGCGGGCGCTGGGTGTAGCCGAAGCTGAGTGGCGATCGGGGTCGCAGCGGGCTTTTCAGGATGCAGATTCCAAATCGAAGCTTGATTTGCTGTCGGCGCAGGTCGAGCAAAAACGTGCCGAACTGATGTATGCCAACGATCTGCTATCGCGCAGTGAAGTCAGGGCGGAGCGTGATGGTATCGCTGTGTTTGCCGATGGCGATCGGCTGCGCGGGAAGCCCGTCAGAACAGGGGAACGCCTGATGGAGCTGGCTAATCCTCAGCAGGCGGAACTGAAGATTGAGCTGGATGTGGGCGATGCGATCCAGTTTCCGGTGGAAGCCGATGTGGCACTCTTCCTGGATAGCGATCCACTGAAACGCCATGACGCCATGCTACAACGTATCGCCTATGAAGCGGCGTTAACCGATCGCAGCACGTTGGCTTATCGACTCGATGCCCGTTTTATCGCCGACGCACCGCGTATCGGCTTACGCGGCACGGCGAAGGTTTATGGGGAATATGTGCCGCTGGGCGTCTATCTGTTCCGCCGTCCTGTCGCGGCATTGCGCAAAACGGTTGGATTCTAATGGCTGTTTTACCTCCACTGCGTGACGATCTACACCTTTCTCCGGCAGCGCCAGCGCGAGATGGTTCCCCGCAGTGGACGTTAGCGGATACGATTTCTGGCCGCTATTTTAAACTGAACAGCACGGCAATCCGCCTGCTGCGTCACTGGCCCCTACGTGAGTCGGAACAGGTGATGACCGCGGTGAATAAAGAGCCCGGTATACCGCTTGGGAATGACGATCTGGAGCAGTTCCTGCGCTTTTTACGTGCACACGATTTGATTGCAGGTAGCGATAAGGAACAACGAAGCAGCTACGAGGCGAAAGCGGCCAGCCGCCGCCGTAGCCTGATCAAACAGGTGCTGCACCAGTATCTGTTTTTCCGCATTCCGCTGTGGCGTCCCGATCCTTTTCTGAATAAGACGTGGCCGTGGCTACAGCGTTATGGCGCCATGCTGCTGCGCGTGATGTTTCCGCTGATTTTACTGCTGGGGATATTCCTGGTCAGCCGAGACTGGCCACGCTATCACAGCTCATTTCCGCATCTTTTCAGCCTTGAAGGGATGATGGCATTTGGCTGCGCCCTGATTTTCGCAAAATTTATTCACGAGCTGGGCCACGCCTACATGGCAAAAAAGGCGGGCTGCCGGGTTCAGAGTATGGGTGTGGCGTTCATCGTGATGTTTCCGATGTTGTATACCGATGTCAGCGATGCCTGGCGGGTCGGCGATCATCGTGCGCGTGTGCTAATTGGCGCAGGGGGAATTCTGGCGGAGCTGCTCTTGGCGACGCTGGCGCTGCTGGCCTGGTCGCTGTTGCCGGAAGGGCCGTTGCATTCGGCGGCGTTCCTTCTTTCCAGCGCCACCTGGGTTACCACGCTGATCATCAACGTTAATCCGCTGATGCGCTTTGATGGCTATTTTATACTGAGTGATGCCTGGCGTATCGATAATCTGCAAGGGCGCGCCTATGCCCTGTGCCGCTGGCACCTGCGAGAAAAGTTGTTTGGCTATGGAGACGTGCCGCCGGAGCGCTGGTCGCCTCCGATGGCGAAAAGGCTGCTGTTGTGGGGGTATGCTTCCTGGGTGTGGCGTTTCTTCCTGTTCTTTGGTATTGCGCTGGCGGTCTATCACTATTTTTTCAAAGTGCTGGGTATCTTCCTGATGCTGGTTGAGGTCGGCTGGTTCATTGTTCTGCCTGTTGTGCAAGAGTGCGCACAGTGGTGGCATCAGCGCAAACGCTCGCAGCGCCGCGCCGTCTGGCGTACCGTGCTGTGTTTATTGCTACTGCTCATAGTCCTGTTTTTCCCCTGGCGCAGTCAGGTAGAAATACCAGCAGTGCTGGAAGCCTCTCGCGTCAGTACGCTGTATTCGCCCGTGGCCGCACAGCTGAAACAGCTACAGGTCAAGGATGGACAGCGGGTTGAGGCGGGCGATGCCCTGTTGACGTTGACATCCGGCGATCTCGATTTCCGGCTGGCGATTATTCGTCAGCGTATCGGCATCCTGCAATTACAAATGCGCCGTCAGGCGGCGAATCGTGACACAGTGGGCGACTCGCTGATTCTGGAACAGGAGCTGGCGGCGGCGCTGGCACAATATCGTGGCCTGAAAGCACAGCAGGAACGGTTGCAAATCCGTGCACCGCAGTCTGGTGTGGTGAGGGACATTGCTGTCGATTTAACGCCGGGACGGTGGCTGGATGCTGATCTGCCGCTGTTGCGCGTTGTGAGCAGCGAAGGCGGTCGTCTGCGTGGTTATCTGCGTGAAGACAAACTTAATCGCATTGCTGCTGGGATGTCCGGCCAGTTTATTGCTGATGATCCGGCACGTGCCGCGGTACCTGTGATATTGAAAGATATTGATCCAACGGGTATTGCCTTCATTGAGCATAACATACTGGCTTCCGAGCACGGCGGGCCGATAGCGGTAAGGCGGGATGAGCAGAAACAGCTGCGCCCGGTTCAGGGCTGGTATGGTGTAAACCTTGATGTCGCTACCGATTCGACGCTGCCATTACAGCCACTGCGTGGCCTTGTGGTGATGAACGGAGAAGCGGAATCGCTGTTCGCCGGGATATGGCGTCAGGTTGCCGCTTTAGGTGTGAGAGAAAGCGGGTTCTAGGCCGAATAGCCTAAGCGTATTTTCATAGCCATATGGCGGATAGTATTCCGCTCCCATCACGGTATTCTTCTTGAAAAGCATTCCATGAGATGTTGATTTTTTAAATCTCTATCGGAATGCAGTAAATAGTCATCACGATAATTCCACATTTTCTTTTTCTTATTAATTTCTTTTTATTGTGGTTTTTTATTTCTCTTTGTATGGATTCATGAAATGAAATTTGAGTTTTTACATAAATAATTAAGCCAATAAATCGATGATAAATATCGCCGATATGACTTAACGACTATTTTATTACCGCCGTTTATCTGAGAGGGGAAACCCTGTCGTGATTATCAATGGGATGGCATAAGGAAAATTCATATGAAAAGTGGTCTGAAAACGTATTTATGTATGGCAGCAACAGGGCTTTCTCTGTTTTCCGTTTCTCAAGTAGCGCACGCGACGTGTAGCAGCGAAGCGTACACGGGGTCTATTTGTTATACAGCAGCAAGTTATTGCCCGAATAACTATACTGAAGCGCTGGGACAGGTCTTACCTATTAATAGTTATCAGGCATTATACAGTCTTGTGGGGACGACCTATGGAGGGGATGGGCGTACAACGTTTGGTATCCCAGACTTACGTGGCAGAAGCCCGATTGGGTTAGGTCAAGGGCCTGGAATGGAGAATGTTGCCTTTGGGGAGAAACGTGGAGCGGAAACTCACACGCTGACCGTTGCTCAAATGCCTGTTCACAGTCATGTAGCGACGTTCACGCCTATCGCAGGCACGCAGAAGCCTGTTGTCATCAACGCAACGACAGATAAGGGCACGTCAAATACGCCTACCAAGGCAGCTAACCAGCTAGCCACGCCTGATAAACCTGCTGCGCTTATTTATGCGGCACCGGGGGCTGCGACTACACAGGTTCCGCTGGCGGGTGTCAGCGGAGGAGAAATAACTGGCGGTGGTGGTACGGTCGCCGTAAGTAATAACGGCGCTTCACTGCCTGTTTCTAATATTCCGCCTCAAACCGCATTAAGAGCCTGTATCGCGTTAAATGGAATTTATCCACCTCGCCCATAATTATCGCTGTACAAAAAGTAAGCCTAAAAATAACCCCGTCGGAAGACGGGGTTATCGCAGAATAATCAGAACACAAATAACATATTAATGAGGTAGAGCTTCTTTGGGATGCAGCCCCAGATTACCTGGGGACGGTTCACCTTTTACTTCACCAAGATACAGACCGATCTGGGCACGGAACGATTCTACCGCCGCACGATCGCTCATAAAGTCAGCAAAAGCCTGCGGGCTGGTGTTCTTATATTCCCAGATAGGTTTATAACCAGCGGGTGGTGCCACGTCAGTACGCACCGACCACATATACCAGACATTGCTCTGCGTTTCTTTATCCAGCAGCCAGCTCAGATACAGCTTGGCGCTTTCCGGGTGTTTAGCCTGTTTGAAAATGGCTGCACGTTGGGCCCAGGAAACAAACGGATCGCTTTTGGGCAGAACGAAGCGCGAATTTGCGTTTTGATCGGGAGCCAGTGCACCGTCGGTTGAGAATGTTGCTGCTGACTTACCGCTTTCAACATCGTCTGCGGGAGCCTGTGTGCCACGAACGTAAACCGGGTTCTGTTCTTTGAATTTAGCGACATACTCCCAGCCGTATTTATCCACGACCTGCTTAAACCAGAACAGCACGGCGTCGTCATCGTTTGGATAGGTTAAAACAATGCTGCCTTTCAGATCGGGACGTAGATAGTCATTCGCTTCTGTTGGCCAGGCATTTTCGGCAATGAGTTTTGTATTGACCACGTTGCTGAACGCATCGACAAATACGCCGGTCCAACTGCCGTCTTTGTCTTTAAACGCGGGGTACACTTTGTCCCAGCCGATAGGTTTATAGTTCAGCAGCACGCCTTCTTTTTTCCAGCGTGGGTAATCCTGCAAGGTCTGAAGTTGTACCACATCCGGCACCAGCGTATTCGTTGCCAGCTGGTTATCAATGCGGGCATCGTGGAATTTACTGTAATCCACAATGACGTTGAGTTTCATGCCCGGAAAGCGTTTCTCAAACGCCTGTTTGATGCCATCCTGCTGACCCGGGGTGTCACCGCCTGCGTAGACGGTCACAATACCGCCTTCCCGTAACGCATTTTGATAAAGCTCGTTAATCGGGCGCTTATCGGCTTCTACTGCCGCATAGCTGGTCGCTGCCGTCGCCATCAGCGCCGTAAATGCGACCACCTGTTTTAGTTTAAACATCGATTCCTCCTGAATGAGAGCCGATATCTACCGATGCACTCTTTATTCTTTGCGGCTGTTGCCAGAATAAGAAGGCATAAGCAGAATCATTAGAATGAATATCAAATTATTTAATTTGTTTGATATTCATTATCCTGCTGACTTAACCGTTAAATCTTGGGTTGTCAGAGGGTTTTTGTATGTTATCCGGTTGTGAATAATGTGAAATAAGAAAAAATTGAGATTTTAATTCAAAAAAAATGAATTAAAATTTGGCATCAACGAAAGCAGAATAACGAGGAATTACGACGATATTTAGGCCGCCAGGCGACCTAAAATCGGATGGGTTACAGCGAGGAGGTCGTGCTGTCAAAGGGATCCATCAGCAGGAAAGTGCACTCGGCGCGCTGGTAGCTATTGATCATCGGCACCAGCCGCTGGAAGTGCTCGGTCTGGCAGTGAATATCCAGCGCGGCGCTATCCGGCCAGGTTTCGATAAAGGTGAAATGCCCCGGATCTTTCTGATTGATAAAAAGCTCATAGGAGATGCACAGCGGTTCCTGTCGGGTTTTCTCTACTAATTCACGGTACAGCGGCATAACGATTTCGATGCACTCAGGCTTAATAAAATCCTGTGCGATGACTTTTAGCATAAAACGGCTCTCCCTACATGGTTATCCTGCTGATTAAACGGTTCTGGCTACTGGCTAGCCGCGCTGCTGTTTTTCGCTCTGTTCTGCGCCGTTTCCGTTTCCCTGTCGGTATGCCAGCGATACCATCAGCGATTGCACCAGACACAGCGTGGCGGACTGTGAACGGAACGCATCAACCTGCGCTTCCTTCACCACAAAGCAGACATCGCTGAGCGTCGCCAGCGGGCTGATCTGGCTGTCGGTAATGACAATTTGCCGCGCTCCGGCCTTCGCGGCCATCTCACTGACCATCACGGTTTCCTGTGAATAGGGCGAGAAGCTGATGGAAACCACCACATCGCGTGCACTGACACGGCTGAGCTGTTCACGAAACATGCCGCCCAGGCCGTTGACCAGAATAGGGCTGCTTTCCAGATGGCTAAGCGCATAGGTGAGGTAAGTGGCGACGCTGAACGAGCGCCGCAGCCCGACGATATAGATGGTATCCGCCTGTGCCAGCAGATCGACGGCTTTTTGCAGATCCTCTTGCGGAGTGCGTGCCGCGAGCTGCTGCATCGCCTGCGCGTTTGAGCGGGCAAACTCGTGCAGAATATCCAGCGGCGTTTCTGGCACGGCGTCAGCTTCCATCGCCCGAAACAGCCGCGCCCGGTCGGTATAGCTGGCCGTTTCTTCCACCAGGTTCATACGGAACAGCTGTTTCATTTCGTTGAAGCCGCTGAAATCAAAGGCGTTGGCGAAGCGAATCAGGGTTGAGGGGGGAACGTCAGCGCGTTCGGCGATCACCGCGACGGTATCGAAAGCGATGCTATTGGTATTATCCAGCACATAATGCGCCACCTGCTGTAACCGCTTGCTGAGTGAATCATAGCGTTCGCGGATCTGTTCCTGTAATTCTCTCAGGCTGGTTGCCATGGGCATATCGGGTTATCTCCCAAAGACGTATAAGAACCTATCCCATTAGCGCGATTTCCTGACTGGCGCCTGAAACGGAACAGAAAATTCATTTCTGGATACGGCTGTTTTATCTGTACGACATGTCCGGCGGCACACCTTTTACCGATACGGCTATTTTCAGAGGCTGCTCACCTGTCTTTATGGACAGCTGCTTTCAAGTTTACCTAAAAATTCGCAGCGGATCACAATAATCAACATTTATTTTATTTTTACGTTAAATGGAATATTCATTTCATATACTGTAATCCGATATCAGCCGTTTGTCTCCTCAAAACCCACAAAGGTGTAAACATGGAAACCGTATCTAACTTCATTCAGGGGGCGATTGCCTCCAGCAACAGCCAACGCTACGCCGCGGTGTATAACCCCGCGACGGGCGAGCAGATTCGCCAGGTTGTGATGTCTGATAAGGCGGAAGTCGAGCAGGCGATTGCCAGTGCGGCGGCGGCATTCCCTGCGTGGTCAAAACACTCTCCGCTGCGTCGCGCGCGCGTGCTGTTTCGCTTCAAAGCGCTGCTGGAAGAACGAATGGATACGCTAGCCCGGCTGATTTCACAGGAGCACGGCAAGGTGTATTCCGATGCCGTGGGGGAAGTGACGCGCGGTCTGGAAGTCGTTGAATTTGCCTGCGGTATTCCGCATCTGCAAAAAGGCGAGCACTCGGCGAATGTCGGCACCGGTGTAGATAGCCATTCACTTATGCAGCCGCTCGGCGTGTGTGTTGGAATTACGCCGTTCAACTTCCCGGCGATGGTGCCCATGTGGATGTTCCCGATTGCGCTGGCGACCGGCAATACCTTTGTGCTGAAACCCTCTGAAAAAGATCCGTCGCTCTCGCTGCTGCTGGCGCAACTGCTGAAAGAAGCGGGCCTGCCAGACGGCGTGTTTAACGTCGTTCAGGGGGATAAAGAAGCGGTGGATGTCCTGCTGACCGATCCACGCGTGCAGGCGGTGAGCTTTGTGGGATCGACGCCGGTGGCGGAATACATTTATCAGACGGCATCGGCGCACGGCAAACGCTGTCAGGCGTTGGGTGGGGCGAAGAACCACTGCATTCTGATGCCGGATGCCGACATGGACATGGCGGCCAGCGCGATTATGGGCGCGGCATTTGGCGCGGCGGGCGAACGCTGCATGGCGCTGTCAGTGGTGGTCGCTGTTGGCGATGACACGGCGGAAGCGCTGAATCAGCGTCTGAACGCACAGATCAACGCGATGCGCGTCGGACCGGGGCTGGTGGACGGGCAGGAAAATGAGATGGGGCCAGTGATCAGCGCACCGCACCGGGCGAAGATTGCCGACTATATTCAAAGTGGCATCGATCAGGGCGCGACGCTGCGTATCGATGGCCGCACGCTGTCTGTTCAAGGGCACCCGCAAGGCTACTTTATTGGGCCGACGCTGTTCGATAACGTTACGCCAGAAATGAAGATCTATCAGGAAGAGATTTTTGGCCCGGTACTGTCCGTGGTGCGCGTGCCGGATTACCAGACGGCGGTAACGCTGATCAACAACCATGAATACGGTAACGGTACGGCTATTTTTACCCGCGATGGTGAAACGGCGCGTCAGTTCTGCGAAGAAGTGCAGGCCGGCATGGTTGGCGTGAACGTCCCGATTCCGGTACCGATGGCGTTCCACAGCTTCGGCGGCTGGAAGCGCTCCATTTTTGGGCCGCTGAATGTCCACGGCAACGACGGCGTACGCTTCTACACCCGCATGAAAACCGTCACCAGCCGCTGGCCTGCCAGCGTCCGTCTGGAACACCACGCCAGCAGCTTCATCATGCCCACGCTAGAGTGAGGATGTTATGAAAGAACTAAAACTCCGGCTGGTTCATTACGATAAATAGCAGTGCAGATTTTTATTGTTTTTTCTTTCACGTAAAAAATTGCGCTGAGGTGACGTGACCGTCGGGTGAGCGACAAGGATGTCGCGAAAGCCAGTGCCGCGTCGGGAGCGCGTCACTGGTGGCCCGGCTACGGGCACGAACGCCGAAGGTATCGCGTAGCGACGCAATTTCCCGTGGAAAAGCCTGGGGTCATGGGGCAGCGGCGATTGAGCTGCCCCGTGTCGGGCGTGTGCAGCAGTGTGGAAAAGAAGTAATTTGCGCAACACGCACGAAACTTTATGCCGACTGACATAGAAATCGTTTCTATGGCCAGCACGGTGGCTAGCCGTCTGGATAAAACAGGTAGGAGTAGATCAATGGATACGTGTCGCATCACCATGGCGCAAGCGCTGGTCAGGTTTCTCAACCAGCAATACCTCAGCGTAGACGGTGAAGAATCCCCCTTTGTGCAGGGCGTCATGACCATTTTTGGTCACGGTAATGTGCTGGGCATCGGCCAGGCGCTGGAGCAGGAGGCAAACCGTCTCACTGTGCATCAGGGGTGCAACGAACAGGGAATGGCGCACATCGCCGTCGGGTTTGCTAAACAGCACAAGCGGCGGAAAATCTATGCCGTGACCTCGTCGGTGGGGCCGGGGGCGGCAAATATGGTGACTGCCGCCGCGACCGCTACCGCCAACCGCATTCCGGTGCTGCTGCTGCCCGGCGATCTCTTCGCCTGCCGCCAACCGGATCCGGTGTTGCAGCAAGTTGAGCAATATCACGATCTGTCGATCAGCACCAATGACTGCTTTAAACCGGTTTCTCGCTACTGGGATCGCATTAATCGTCCTGAACAGCTGATGAGTGCGCTGATTAACGCTATGCGCGTGCTGACCGATCCGGCCGATACCGGCGCGGTAACGCTGTGTTTACCGCAGGATGTGCAGGCGGAAGTCTGGGATTATCCGGCCTCGTTTTTCCGCAAACGCGTCCATCACCTCGAACGTCGCCCGCCAGATGCGGCACGGCTGGATGAGGCGGCAACGCTGATTGCCAGCAAGCGCCGTCCGATGCTGATTTGCGGCGGTGGCGTTCGTTATTCCGGCGCACATGATGCGCTGGCGCAGTTTGCCGAGCAGTTTGCGATTCCGTTTGGCGAAACGCAGGCGGGCAAAGGCGCGATTGTTTCCTCACATCCGCTGAACTGCGGGGGTATCGGTGTGACGGGCGGGCTGGCGGCGAATCGGCTGGCACACGAGGCGGATCTGATTATCGGTGTCGGGACGCGTTTAACCGATTTTACCACCGGTTCCAAGTCGCTATTTCAGAACCCGAACGTCGAATTTTTACTGCTCAACGTGGCCGAATTTGATGCGCTAAAACTGGATGCACTGCCACTGATCGCCGATGCGCGCGTCGGGTTGGAGGCACTGGCCGAACGGCTGGCGACGGTGTCGTATCGCAGCGGCTGGCAGCAGGCCGTTGAACAGGCTCGTGCGGAATGGGAACGCGAGCTACAGCGGCTGTTTACCGTGCAGGACAAAGGCGAACTGGTGCCGGAAGTGGTGGACGGTCTGGAAGACAAGCTGGATGAATACCGCCAGATGCTGCATACCCATCTGACGCAAACGCGCGTGCTGGGCATACTAAATGAAGAGCTGGAAGACAACGCGGTTGTGGTGGGCGCGGCGGGCTCGTTGCCGGGCGATCTACAGCGCGTGTGGCAGGTGAAGACGCCGGACAGCTACCATTTGGAATATGGCTACTCCTGCATGGGATACGAGATTGCGGCGGCGATTGGCGCACGCCTTGCGGCACCACAGCAGCCCGTCTACGCGATGGTCGGTGATGGTTCCTATCTGATGCTCCACACCGAACTGCAAACGGCGGTACAGGAAGGTATTAAAATCACCGTGCTGCTGTTCGATAACGCGGGCTTCGGCTGCATCAACAACCTGCAAATGAGTCAGGGAATGGGGAGTTTCTGTACGGAAAACCGCTACCGCGATGCGGAATCGGGACAACTGCGCGGGGCGCTCATTCCGGTCGATTTCGCCAAGAACGCGGAAAGCTACGGCTGTAAAGCGTGGCGAGTGCATGATGAAGCCTCGCTTAGGCAGGCGTTGGTGGAATCACGCCAGCATGCGGGGCCGGTGCTGCTGGATATCAAGGTGCTACCGAAGACCATGACGCACGGCTACGAATCCTGGTGGCGCACCGGCACGGCGCAGGTTGCGGATAACCCAGAGATCGAGTCTGCCGCCAATAGTGTGAAAGCCGCGCTCTCCCGCGCACGGCAATATTAGGTGATCTCCCCTTAGTGGCTATTTCTGAGTCACAAATAATGTCGGGATGTAAGTGGGATTTGGGTGTTATTCGGCGTAAAAATTATGCAGCGGTGGACGTGAGCATCGAGTGAGCGGCATGGATGCCGCGAAAGCCAGTGCCGCGTAGGGAACGCGTCACTGGCGGCTCGAATCGTGCTCATGAACACCGATGGCATCGCGTAGCGACATAATTTAGCCGAAAGCCAGGGTTCACAGGGCGACGGCAACTGAGCCGCCCTGTGTCGGGCGCGTGCTACGAGGTGGCATGGAATGTCTTTATTGTAGCGCACGAAACTGTCTCTGAATCTGAATAAAATGTGATGAAGAGACAGTCTGTGCAGATGAAGTTTGCGATCTGTAGTGTTGCCTAATCCTCCCTTATATTCCTGAACCAATCTGAAATGTCCATTTCATTTTCAAACCACGGTTTCATTTTTCCCTCCTTTTTACGCCAGCGTCTGAGCGATCCTCTGACATTCCGGTATACCGCCACAGACATACTCATTAGATGTGTGATTGGGGTTGCAGAAAACAGCGAAGATGTCATGAAAATGTTAACTGGCACGCAAAAACATAATTTTCAATTTATACAAAACTGAAATAAATGTTTTATTTTACCTATCAGGATTCGCGGTAAAGAGCGGGTGATGATGGGGCTGGGGAGAATGCGACTAGCCGTTATCCGTCACTTTTTCAGTCTGGCATTAAACGCCACTCAGGCAGCAAGGGAGCACCTATGTTTAACATCGCTTTACTGGGCGCGGGCCGCATCGGTCAGGTCCATGCAGTGAACATCGCGGCACACAAAGAAACCAATCTGTACGCGGTTGTCGATCCCAACCCAACTAATGCCGCGACGCTGGCCGAACGCTACCATACCAAAGTGCAAACCGTGGATGAAGTCATGAACGATCCGGCAGTGCACGCCGTTCTGATCGCCTCCGCGACCGACACGCACGCCGACTTGATTGAGCTGGCTGCCAAACATGGCAAAGCTATTTTCTGCGAAAAACCGGTGCATCTGGATATTGCCCGCGTTCGCGATTGCCTGACCGTCGTCAAACAGCAGAACGTGCCGCTGTTTGTGGGCTTCAACCGCCGCTATGACCCGCAATTCCGCCGCGTCAAAACGCTGGCTGGCGAGGGGCGCATCGGCAAGCCGGAATCTCTGCTGATTATCTCCCGCGATCCGTCGCCACCGCCTGCCGAATATGTTCGCGTTTCCGGCGGTATGTTCCGCGACATGACGATTCATGATTTCGATATGGCGCGCTTCATTATGGGCGAGGAGCCGGTGTCGGTCTTTGCACAAGGCAGCAATCTGGTCGATCCGGCCATTGGTGAAGCGGGCGACATCGATACCGCGTTTATTGTGCTGAAGTTCGCCTCTGGCGCGATGGCGACCATCGTCAACAGCCGCCGCTCCGGCTACGGCTACGATCAGCGCCTTGAGCTGCATGGCGCGAAAGGCGTGCTTAGCGCGGGAAATATTCGCGAAAACGTGGTCGAGCAGTGGACCGACGACGGCTGTCTGGCGGCGAAACCCGAATATTTCTTCCTGCAACGCTATCACGCGGCCTACGCGGCAGAGTGGCAGCACTTTGTCGACGTGCTGAATGGCCGCACCCAGCCGGAGTGCTCCGGTCTGGACGGTGAGCGTGCGTTGAATCTGGCGGATAAAGCCTTTGAATCCCTGGCCCAAGGCAAGGAGGTCGCCGTGTAACCGCATCGGCACATCGTGTTTTACCTGCTTTCAACCCTACACCCATACCCATAACAGAAGCAGATGAAGAGAAAAGACATATGAAAAAGATCATCAGCGTTACCGCAATCGCCATCGCACTGGGTCTGTCTGGTCTTGCTCAGGCCCAAAATGAACAAATCGTTTTCAGTACGCCGAATCTCGCTATGCCGTTTGAAGTTCACATGCAGCGCACCGCCGTCAAAGCCGCCAAAGAACTGGGCGTGAATTTGCAGGTGCTGGATGGGCAGGGTAGCTCGCCGAAGCAGGCTGCCGATTTGGAAAATGCCATCACGCGTGGCGCACTCGGCTTCGTGGTGTCACCGAATGACGTCAATGCCGTTTCCAGCGCCGTGACCGAAATTCAGGATGCCAAACTGCCGGTGGTGACGCTGGATCGTTCGGTGAAAACGGAAAAAGCCGTGCCGCATTTTGGGGCGAATAATTACAAAGGCGGTCAGGCGATTGCCGACTATGTCAAAACCAAATTCCCAGATGGCGCAGAGATCATTCTGCTGACCGGTCAGCCGGGCTCTTCTTCTAATATCGAGCGGACGCAGGGGATTCGCGACAGCCTGAAAGCGGGCGGCAGCAAGTACCGCATTGTGGCCGATCAGACGGGGAACTGGATGCGTTCCGAAGGGATGCGCATCGTAGAAAGCGTCCTGCCGTCGCTGCCTAAGCGTCCGCAGGTCATCCTCTCTGCGAATGACGACATGGCGCTGGGCGCGATTGAAGCGTTACAGGGGCAAGGCCTGAAACCCGGCGACGTGATGGTAACTGGCTTTGACGCCGTGCCGGAAGCGCTGGCTCGCGTACGTGACGGCTGGCTGGCCGTGACTGCCGATCAACGTCCGGGCTATGCGGTAACGACTGCATTGACGCAGTTGACCAATAACATCCGCAGTAAAGCGCCTATCACCGGGGCAGACTACCAACCCACCATGATTACCAAAGATAACCTGAACGATGCCGAACGCATTGGCGAAGCGGGTAAATAAGTCGCTCTCTATATAACAGGTATTCAGCAGGCCGCGTCCGCGCGGCCTTGCGGGAGGAAGGTAAACATGACGGAACCCCTACTGAACATCACCAATCTGGCAAAGAGCTTCTCCGGCGTGTGGGCGCTGAGCAACGCACAGCTGACCGTACAGCCGGGAGAGATTCATGCGCTATTGGGCGAAAACGGCGCGGGTAAATCGACGCTATTAAAAGCGCTGGCTGGGGCGCAGCCGCAAACCAGCGGCGACATCTGGTTTGGCGGCGAGACGCTGTTACCGCTCGAATCGCCGGTTGAGCGCCAAAAGCGGGGGATTATTACCATTTATCAGGAATTTAATCTGCTGCCCAATATGAGCGTAGCGGAGAACATGTTCCTGGGGCGCGAGCCGCAGCGCAGCGGCGTGTTCGTGGATGCGCTGGCGGTAAACCGCGAGGCGAAAGCGGTACTGGACTACCTGAAATTGAACATTGCGCCGACAACGCAGGTGGCGCGTTTGAGCGTGGCGCAGCAGCAAATGGTGGAAATCGCCAGAGCGCTGACGCTGAACGCCAAGCTGATTGTGATGGATGAACCATCGGCGGCGCTGAGCGACAGTGAAGTCGACAGCCTGCACCGCGTGGTGCGCGAGCTTAAAGGACGCGGCGTGAGCGTGGTGTATGTCACGCACCGGCTGCATGAAGTCTTCCAACTGTGCGATCGGTTTACCGTGTTTCAGGATGGCCGCTACACCGGTTCCGGCGATGTTGCCAGCACAAATGTGCAGGAGATTATTCGCCTGATGGTCGGCCGTGACGTGGTATTTAACCGCCGTCCGCCTTCGGAAACGCATCATCAGGATAAGCCGGTACGGCTGGCAGTGAAGGGCTTAAGCCGGGAAAAACCGCCGCTGGATGCACACGGCATCGCGCTAAAAGACATCAATTTCCAGGTGCATGCGGGTGAAGTGCTCGGTATCGCCGGACTGGTAGGCGCAGGCCGTACGGAAATTGCACGCTGTCTGTTTGGCGCCGACGCGTTCTCAACCGGTGAATTTGTACTGGATGGCACCCCTTACCATCCGTCTACGCCGCTGCATGCGCTGTCGCAAGGCATCGCACTGGTGCCGGAAGACCGTAAGAAAGAAGGCGCGGTGTTGGGGTTATCGATCAGGGAAAACATTTCACTCTCCAACCTCTCGTCGCTCATGCGCTGGCGCTGGTTTGTGAACACCCGCAAGGAAGACGATCTCATTGACGCCTACCGTCAGGCGCTGCACATCAAGATGGTGAACAGCGAGCAGGAAGTACGCAAACTGTCGGGCGGTAACCAGCAAAAGGTGATTCTTGCTCGTTGTATGGCGTTGAATCCCAAAATATTGATTGTGGATGAGCCCACGCGCGGCATTGATGTCGGCACCAAGTCCGAAGTGCATCAGGTGCTGTTCGATATGGCGAAACGGGGCGTCGCCGTGATTGTGATTTCCTCCGACCTGCCGGAAATCATGGCAATTTCCGACCGCATTATCACGCTCAGTGAAGGGCGGATTAGCGGGGAAATTCATGGCGATGACGCCACAGAAGAAAAACTGATGACGATGATGGCCATTTGCCACGACGCATTACACGCAGCATAACGGAGGTGACGCATGTCCCAGCAGCCGCTTTCTAAGAGCATTACGCCGTCCAATCCGCGTGGACGTTTTGACCCAATCGCCTTTTTTGAACGCTTTGGCGTGTTTATTTTCATGATTCTGCTGCTGATTTTCTTTCAGTCGCAGAACAGCAATTTTCTGTCCGAGCGCAACATCACCAACATTCTGACCGAAGTCTCCATCTACGGCATCATGGCCGTAGGGATGACGTTCGTCATTCTGACTGCCGGGATCGACCTGTCCGTTGGCTCAATTCTGGCAGTGTGTGCCATCACCGCCGCCTCGGTAATTAAAGGCGACAACTTCACCACCGTCGATCCCGATGCCTGGTATGGCTTGAGCTGGCTGGTTGCGTTGGGCATCTGTCTGGCGATGGGCACCTTCATCGGCTTCCTGCATGGTTTGGGTGTCACCAAACTGCGTCTGCCGCCGTTCATCGTCACGCTAGGCGGGATGACGATCTGGCGCGGGTTAACGCTGGTGATGAACGACGGCGCGCCGATTGCTGGCTTTGATCCCGGCTATCGCTGGTGGGGTCGGGGCGAGATTCTCGGTATTTCAGTGCCAATCTTGATCTTCGCGCTGGTCGCCTTGCTGGGCTATCTGGCGCTGCATAAAACCCGCTGGGGCCGCTTCGTGTACGCCATCGGCGGCAACACCGAAGCGGCGCGTCTGGCTGGGGTGAATGTGCAGCGAGTGCTGGTCAGCGTTTACGTCGTGATTGGCTGTCTGGCCGGGCTGGCGGGCTTTATTCTCAGCGCCCGTCTCGGCAGTGCAGAAGCAGTCGCGGGGATCACCTTCGAGCTGCGCGTCATCGCCTCGGTGGTCATCGGCGGCACCTCGCTGATGGGCGGCTACGGCCGGATCAGCGGCACCATTATCGGCTCGATCATCATGGGGATCCTGATTAACGGACTGGTGTTGATGAACGTATCGGCTTACTACCAACAGATTATCACCGGGTTAATTATCGTGCTGGCCGTGGCGTTCGACACCTATGCCAAGAGCCGTCGCGGCGCTATTTGAGCCGCACCCGTACCGACTCTTTTTTTGCACCGAGGTGGATATGAAGGATGTACGCATTGGGTTAATCGGCACCGGCTATATCGGCCGTGCACATGCCATCGCTTACGCGCAGGCGCCGACGGTCTTCCCGCTGAAAGGCAACCTGGTGAAGGCGATGCTGGCAGAAGTGTCGCCGGAGCTGGCGGCCAAACGGGCGCAGGAGTTCGGTTTTCAGCGCTCAACGGGGGACTGGCGTGCGTTGGTGGCGGACCCGGACATCGACGTGGTGGATATCTGCGCGCCGAACTTTCTGCATAAGACGATGGCGATGGCGGCCATCCAGCACGGTAAGCACGTTTACTCGGAAAAGCCGCTGGCGCTGAACGCGCGTGATGCCAGAGAAATGGTTGATGCCGCACAGCGGGCAGGCGTGAAAACGTTGGTGGGTTTCAACTACATGAAGAACCCGACCTCGCAGTTGGCCAAAGAGATTATCGCCAGCGGCGAGATTGGCGAGGTGGTGCATTTTTACGGCACGCACAACGAAGATTATCTGGCCGATCCGAACAAACCGGCGGACTGGCACTGTTTCAAAGAAACCGCCGGGCTGGGGGCGCTGGGGGATCTGGCGGCGCATATCGTCAACATGGCGCAGTATCTGGTGGGGGATATCGCCAGCGTCTGCGGCGATCTGCAAACCGTGATTGCACAACGCCCGACGGCCTCGGGCAGCAGCGAAGTAGTCCAGGTCGAAAATGAAGATCAGGCGCATGCGATGGTGCGTTTCGCCAGCGGCGCGCGCGGCGTGATCGAAACGTCGCGCATCGCCTGCGGCCGTAAAATGGGGCTGACCTACGTGGTGACCGGTACAAAAGGCACCCTGAGCTACACGCAGGAACGCATGGCGGAACTGAAGCTCTATCGGCATGACGAACCGGAGAACCGGCAGGGATTCAAAACGCTGCTGACCGGACCGCAGCATCCTGACTATGCGGCCTTCTGCGCCAGCGCCGGACACGGTATTGGATTTAACGATCAGAAAACGGTGGAGGTGCGCGATCTGATCGACGGCATTGCGGCTGACGTCCCGATGTGGCCGGATTTCGAAGAGGGCTGGAAAGTCTCGCGAGTTCTGGATGCGATCGTGCAGTCACACGAAACGGCACGCTGGGTGAATGTGGACGACGTGGGCTAATACGCCAACTGATGTGATTTCTTCTTTTTTTACAGGATTGGCTGCTATGAGTAAGGAAAAGACGTTTGATGTGATTTGCATGGGGCGCGTTGCTGTCGATTTGTACGGGCAGCAAATCGGCGCGCGTCTGGAAGATATGGGCAGCTTTGCCAAGTATCTGGGCGGGTCGTCCGGCAACGTGGCTTACGGCACGGCGCGACAGGGGCTGCGTTCTTCTATGCTGGCGCGGGTGGGCGACGAGCATATGGGGCGCTTTCTGCGTGAAGAGCTGAATCAGGTTGGCTGCGACACCAGCCATTTAATTACCGATAAGGAACGTCTGACGGCGCTGGTGCTGTTGGGCATCAAAGATCGCGATACCTTTCCGCTGATTTTCTACCGCGATAACTGCGCCGATATGGCGATTTCGCCGGAAGATTTCACCGAGGATTACATCGCATCGTCACGCTGTCTGGCGATTACCGGCACGCATCTCTCTCATCCTAACACGCGCGAAGCGGTGCTGACGGCGCTGAAATATGCGCGGCGTAACGGGGTGAAGACGGCGCTGGATATTGATTATCGCCCGGTGCTGTGGGGGCTGACGTCGCTGGGCGATGGCGAAACCCGTTTTGTTGAAGCGCAGGCGGTCACGGAGCAGTTACAGCAGGTGCTGTCGCTGTTCGACGTGATTGTCGGCACCGAAGAGGAGTTCCACATTGCGGGCGGCAGCACGGATACCTTGCAGGCGCTGCGTACGGTACGCCAGCACACGCAGGCGGAGCTGGTGTGCAAACGCGGGGCGCTGGGCTGCTCGGTGTTTAGCGACGCGATTCCTGACCATCTGGATAAAGGCATCACGATCAAAGGTGTGCGCGTGGATGTGCTGAACGTGCTGGGGGCGGGCGATGCGTTTATGTCCGGTCTGCTGCGTGGCTACCTCAACGGTGAAGGCTGGGAGAAAGCCTGTGCATATGCCAATGCCTGCGGCGCGCTGGTGGTATCACGCCACGGCTGTGCGCCAGCGATGCCAAGCAAGATCGAGCTGGATAACTATCTGGCCCGCGCGGCAAGTGTCCCACGTCCCGATTTGGACGAAGAACTTAACCACCTGCACCGCGTTACGACGCGTCGTAAACAGTGGCACGAGCTATGCGTGATCGCGTTCGATCACCGCAGCCAGTTGGAAGACATGGCGCTGAACTGCGGCACGGAAATCAGCCGTATTCCGGCGTTGAAGAAGCTGATTCTGCGTGCCAGCTATGACGCGGCACAACAGGCAGGGCTGGACGGCAAAGCGGGTCTGCTGTGCGACGGCACGTTCGGACAGGATGCGCTGAATGACATCACTGGAAAAGGCTGGTGGATCGGCCGGCCAATTGAGCTGCCGGGATCGCGCCCGTTAATGATGGAGCGCGGCAATATTGGCTCACAGCTGGTGAGCTGGCCGCTAGAACATGTCGTGAAATGTCTGGTGTTCTTCCACCCGGAAGACGCTCACGCGCTGCGGCGCGAGCAGGAAATGAAGGTGATGGAGGTCTATCAGGCCTGTCGTCAATCCGGCCATGAACTGCTGCTTGAGGTCATTCTGCCTGCGGGGATGCCGCATAGCGATGCGCTTTATCTGCGTGCCATTCAACGCTTCTACAACCTCGGCGTACGGCCGGACTGGTGGAAACTGCCTCCGCTGTCCTCCGAAGGCTGGGCACAGCTGACACCGCTGCTGGCGCAGCGCGATCCTTACTGTCGGGGCGTGGTGATTCTGGGGCTGGATGCGCCGCTGGAAACGTTACAGCAGGGATTCAGCGCCGCCGTCGGTTTCCCGATTGTGAAAGGCTTTGCCGTCGGTCGCACCCTGTTTGCCCAGCCAGCACAAAAATGGCTGCGTAACGAGATCGATGACGCCGAATTGATTGAGCAAGTTAAACATAACTACCTGCAACTGATTGCCGTCTGGCGTCAGCGCGGTTAACCCATTTCTATATGATCGAATAAAGGGACATAACATGACTGTTCAACTTGGTATTAATCCACTCACCTGGACCAATGACGATCTGCCTTCTCTGGGCGCGGACACCCCGCTGGAAACCTGTCTGAGCGAAGGGCGGCAGGCTGGTTTCGCCGGTTTTGAATTAGGGAATAAATTCCCGCGTCAGGCCAGCGTGCTGGGGCCGATCTTGCAAGCGCACGATCTGCGCTTAGTCTCCGGCTGGTATTCCGGTGAACTGCTCACCCGTTCAGTAGAAGAAGAGATTGAAGCGGTGCAGGGGCATCTGGCGTTGCTGCGCGACCTCGGCGCGACGGTGCTGGTGTTTGCCGAAGTGACGGGCGCGATTCACGGCGACCAACAAAAACCGGTCCATCTGCGCCCGCGTTTCCCCGAAGAACGCTGGCCGGAATATGGCAAAAAACTGACCGAGTTTGCGCGCTACACGCAAAGTCAGGGCGTGCAGATTGCCTATCATCACCATATGGGAACGGTGATTGAAAGCGCGCAGGACGTGGATAATCTGATGGAACATACCGGGCCGGAAGTGGGGTTGCTGCTGGATACCGGACACTTTACATTCGCGGGTGCCGATCCGGTGGCGGTGGCGAAGCGCTGGATTAACCGCATCAATCACGTTCACTGCAAAGACATTCGTCCAGACGTGCTGAAAGACGTGAAAAACCGCAAGACCAGTTTTCTGGACGCGGTACTGAGTGGCGTCTTTACCGTGCCGGGAGATGGCTGTGTCGATTATCCGGCAGTGTTCAGCATCCTGAAAGCCCATAATTACAGCGGGTGGCTGGTGGTCGAAGCGGAACAAGATCCGGCTGTCGCGCATCCGCTGACGTACGCGACGCTGGGCTACAATAACTTGCAGCGTTTCGCCCAGCAGGCGGAATTGATCTGATTCGTGGTGATATCCCCCGTACCGTCAAGCTGCCAGCACACCAACGTGCGGGAAGCTTGACGCAGGGGAGAGATAAGGAGGCAAAAGATGTCCCGACTGTTATCACGCCATCGCGCCCCTGACGAACATGGTCGTACGCAGCACATCACGCCGGAAACGGCGGGCTGGCGATACGTGGGGTTCGAGGTATATCAACTGGCACCGGAACAGGTGCTATCACTGCCTGCCAGCGATAACGAACGCTGTCTGGTGCTGGTGAGCGGCAAAGCGACGGTTGTCACGCCGGGTGAGCGCTTTGAGCAGATTGGCGACAGAATGAGCCCGTTTGAGCGCAGAAAACCGTATGCGGTTTATGTCACGGCGGGAGAGACGGTGACGGTAACGGCGCACACGGCGCTGGAACTGGCGGTTTGTGCCGCACCGGGGCTTGGCACACATCCGACCCGGCTGATTGCGCCGCAAGATATCGACGCCGAGCAGCGTGGCGTCGGTAATAACCAGCGCTATGTGCATAATATTTTGCCGGAGGACAAAGCCGCGGATAGCCTGCTGGTGGTCGAAGTGTACACCGATGAAGGCTGCACCAGCTCTTACCCTAGCCACAAGCACGATGTCGATAATCCGCCGCAGGAAACCTATCTGGAAGAAACCTACTACCATCGTTTGAATCCAGGGCAGGGGTTCTGCCTGCAACGCGTCTATACCGATGACCGTTCATTAGATGAATGCATGGCGGTATACGATAAGGACGTGGTGCAGGTGCCGCGTGGCTACCACCCGGTCGCCACTCTCGCAGGCTATGACAGCTATTACCTAAATGTGATGGCTGGCCCTACGCGCCAGTGGCGTTTCACCTGGGAAGCGGATCACCAGTGGATCAACAGTCCCGAGTATGCGGATAAACACCGGCAGGGCAAAGCGTAGCGTTGTTTATGATAATTAAAAACAGGAAGCGCGGTGTATGCTTCCTGTTTTTACAATAATGTAATCCGTCTCAGCTTCGTTCCCGCCATTGCAACGCGCCTTCTTTCAAATAGCCAATATGGCTGGCCATCAGCTCGGCTTCCTGTTCGCTGTGTGTGACGAGAAGCGCGGTTTGTCCGGCATCGCGCAGGATGTCGCGCACTTCCTGCCCCAGCCGTTTGCGGCTGTCGGGGTCGAGACTGGATAGCGGCTCGTCGAGCAGCAGCACAGCAGGCTGCGGGGCCAATGCCCGTGCGAGCGCGATTCGCTGCTGTTGTCCGCCGGACATCTCATGCGGGTAGCGTTGCGCCAGGGAGGCAAGATCGACCAGTTCAAGCATGGCGCGGACGCGTGATTGTTGTAGATCTTTCGGCTGTTTTCTCAGGCCAAAGGCAATATTCTGCGCGGCGGTCAGATGGGGAAACAGCGCATAGTCCTGAAATACCATCCCGACGTTGCGCTGTTCCGGCGGCAGATGCACGTCTGGGCCAGCCACGCAGCGTCCGCCGACGTGAATCGTTCCCTGAGTCAGGTGCTCAAAACCTGCAATCGCGCGTAAAGCCGTGGTTTTACCGCATCCTGATGCACCCAGCAAGCAGGCCAGTTCACCGGCGGCAACCTGCATGGAAAAACCGTTCAGCACGTGATGAAAATTATGCTTATGCCCGTAGGCGACGTGGACATTATTCAGAACGAGTGTAGCCTCAGACACCTTGACTCTTCCTCATGATTTTCATTTTTTCTCTACTGGCGTTTTTAACTGACTGCGTGCCAGCAGCACGACAGGGAGCGTACCCGCCATTACAATCAGCAGCGCGGCGATCGCGCCTTCTTCATAGGTGCCTCTGGCGGCTTCGGCATAGAGGACGGTTGCCAGCGTCTCGAAATTGACCGGCCGCAGCAGCAGCGTGGCGGGGAGTTCTTTCATCGCGTCGGCAAACACCAGCAGCGCGCTGGTCACCAGAGCCGGGCGCAGCAGGGGAAGGTGTACGCGGAAAAACGTGACGAATTCACTTTCGCCCAGCAGTCGTGACGCCTGCTCCATGACGGGAGGAATGCGCGTCAGTCCGGCATCAAGCGCACCAATTCCAATCGCCATAAAGCGAATGGCGCAGCAGATCACCAGCAGAATTCCAACGGAAAGCAGCGGCAATCCCTTGTAGCCTAGCAAGTCGGCGAGAAAATTATCCGTCGCCATGCCGGGCGTCAGCATGCCAATCGCCAGTACCGTACCGGGCACGGCATAGCCCAGCGAGGCGATTCTCAGTATCGTGCGGCGGCGTTCTGGTGAACGGTCGGTGATGGCCGAATGGCGGGCATACCACGCAATAATCAGGCTTACGACGGTGACGACCAGCGTGACGCCAACGGCCAGCAGCAGCGAGTTCTGTAATGACCGTATCAGCCCGGCGGAGATCGTCACGCTATCACCCAGTCGTTTCGCGCTTTCCCAGGCCAGAAAGAGGGCAGGGGCGATGAAGCCGAGCAGGATCGGTAATGCGGTCACGCAGGTTGCCAGCCAGGCGCGAACCCTTTTCAACGGCGCGGGCATGATGCCGCGCATTTGTCGGCTGGTTCCGTAGCGCTGATTTTTCCGGCCGTAATATTCCAGCGTCAGCAGCAGGATGACCACCGTCAGCATGGTGCAGGCAATTTGTGCCGCCGCAGGTAAATCCGAACGGGTGACCCAGGTGGTGTAAACCGTCACGGTCAGCGTATTCACTCCAAGAAACTCGGAGGCACCAATATCATTCAGCGTTTCCAGCAAGGCCAGACTGGTGCCAACGGCCAGCGCAGGGCGCGCCATCGGCAGGGCAACATGCAAAAAGGTCCCCGTTGCGCTCAAGCCCAGCGTGCGGGCGGCTTCCAGCAAGTGTGCTGGCTGGCTGATAAACATCGCGCGCATGGTCAGATAAACGTACGGATAGAGCACCAGACCGAGCAGCAGAATTGCGCCCGTCATGGAACGCAGGTCCGGCAGGCGGAACTGACGCGGGCTGTCGTAGCCCAGCACACTGCGGATCGCTTCCTGAATTGGCCCAATGGGATGCAGTAGATCGAGCCAGGCAAAAGCGACAATGTAGGTTGGCATCGCCAGCGGTAACAGCAGTGCCCAGCTAACGAACTGTCTGCCGGGGAAATCAAACGCCGTCACCAGCCAGGCGCAGCCTGCGCCAATCACCATAACCAGCACGCCGACGCCGAGCAGGAGAATCACCGTATTGAGCGCGGCATCGGGCAGCACGTAGCGCATCAGGTGATCCCAATGGCCGACACCCGCGCCAGCGGCTAGCCAAAGCAGGGATACCAGCGGGGCCAGTACGCCGAGCGCAATGATAACGGCAGCGATGCGAAGCGGAGAAAAAAAGAGGCGCGGCCGCCCGAAGGCGCCGCGCAGGGTTGACGAACCGGTCTTATTGATCGAATCCAACTTTATCTACCAACTGACTGGCCTGTTTACGGAATTTAACGATGTCGGTCAGCGGGATGCTATCGACATCCACTTCGCCGATTGTGCTGCCAATGGTGGAATCCAGCGTGACGCCTTTGCGAACCGGATATTCATAGTTTGCCTGTGCGTAGAGCTGCTGAGCCGGTGCAGAAACCAGATATTCCATCAATTTCACCGCCTGATCTTTATGCGGTGCATGGCGTGCAACGGCTGCGCCAGTGATATTGACGTGCGTACCGCCGTTTTCAAATTTAGGCTGAACCACTTTGATGGCATCGCCCCATTTACGGGCGTCGGTGCCTTCTTTGGCATTCTTCATGTGTCCGACATAGTAAGAGTTTGCCAGACCCACATCGCAAATGCCGCCGAGGATATCGCGCGCGACGTCGCGGTCACCGCCGGTGGCTTTACGCGCCAGATTGTCTTTCACGCCACGCAGCCAGGTTTCAGTCTTGGCTTCGCCGTGGTGCGCAATCATTGCGGCAACCAGCGCGGTATTGTAAGGGTGTTGACCTGCACGGATACATACTTTGCCTTTCCATTTCGGATCGGCCAGATTTTCGTACGTAATGCCGGTCAGCGGCAGAGATTTTTCCGCATAGAGCACGCGGGAACGCATCGACAGGCCAAACCACTGGTTGTCTTTATCGCGCAGCGCAGCAGGGATGACATCGGTTAGCGTGCTGGACTGAATCGGCTGTGTGACACCGGCTTCGACCAGATCGATCAGGTTACCGGCATCAACGGTCATCAGCAGGTCAGCCGGTGAGTTTTGGCCTTCGGCTTTCACACGCTCCAGCATACCGTCTTTGATGAACACGGTATTGACTTTAACCGATGTCTCTTTAGTGAACGCATCCAGCAGCGGCTGAATCAAGCCGGGCTCACGCGTGGTATAGAGCGTCAGAGAATCATCTGCGGCGGCAGCAGGCAGGGTGTAGGCAACCATCAGCGATGAAGCCAGCGTCAGCAGGCGCGCTTTTTTGCGCAGAACGGACAGCGTTTTTGACATGTTATTATCTTCTCCAGAGTGAATGTGATGCGTAAATTAATAAAATAAGGAGATATTTTCGGCAGGTGACAAAAACTATATATGATAATCACTCTTGTTTGCAATCTCATTAGTGCTTGCGCGTTGTTATCGTGATGGGGGTCAACATAAGCACCTATCGAGATGGTCTGTGGCCTTATTGAGCTGCGAGCGGGTAAAAACAGCGCCGGGCGATTATCTGGTGTGAGGCGAGCGCTACGGCGTCTGGCTTTCGGCCAGCCTGCTGATATGCATGGTCAGCCAGGTGAGCTCTTCTTTCGGCAAGGCCATCTGGTATTTTTCCTGCACGTAATCCCTGATAGCCCAGGATATTGCCATCGCTTCAGGGTAGTGTTTCAGCAGTTCCTGATAAAAATCGTCCGTGCGCCCCGGTGCGATTTTGCGAGCAATCATCCGTTCGGAAAAATAGCGTAGATGGGTGATAAAACGGAGATAATCGACGGCGTTGACGTCAATATTCTTATTGAGTTTGTAGCGGACAATTTCTGCCAGACGGTTCACTAACTGAACCTGCTGATGGGCATCCGCAATTTCGGCGCTGCCGGCGGCATTAATGAGGTGAAACGCGATATTGACGGCTTCGTCATCAGGCAGCGTGACGTTAAAACGCGCCGACACGCGATCTTTTGCCTGCACGCCGATCGCGTACTCTTTTTGGTAATAGCGTTTGACTTCCCAACTGAGCTTATTGATGAAATGGTTGCCCGTTTTGCTACGTTCAACCGCGAAATAGAGATGTTCCGCCAGCGTAAAGAACAGCACCGAATTAAGCTTTTCGGCGTACTGATTTTGCGCCAGCGTGACAATCTCATGGGTGATGTCAAAAAAAGCCGCAGGAATCGTGTCGGTCAATGAAAGGAAATGCCGTGATTTCAGATTTTCCAGTGGAATGAAAACCTGCTCAACGTGCGTCACATCAATCAACGAACCGGGTCTGGCACCAAATCCGATGCCTTTGCCCAACAGGATCATTTCCTGCTGTTCATGATCGACTAACAGCATGCTGTTATTTAACGCTTTTTTCACTTTAATCACGTTTTTCTTCCAATCATGCTTTTTCCAATTATCGCCGTTTCCTGCCGCTGGCCACACGGCCTGCGGCAAGTGTCTGCCTGTCAGGTGAGGTCGGCGCCATTTGTCGCGATGACTTTCTGATACCAGTAGAACGAATCCTTTTTCAGACGCGCCAGAGAGCCGTGGCCTTCGTCATCCTGATCGACATAGATAAACCCATAGCGTTTCGACATCTGTGAGGTGCCCGCGCTGATGATGTCAATCGCTCCCCAACTGGTGAACCCCATCAGTTCAACGCCTTCACCAATCGCTTCACGCATTTGCTCGAAATGTGAACGGAAGTAGTCAACGCGGTAAGGATCGTGGATTTTACCGTTCTCGACAACGTCTTTCGCACCCAGACCATTTTCGACAATAAACAGCGGCTTCTGGTAGCGATCGTAAAGCTCCAGCAGGGAGATTTTCAGCCCGATAGGATCGATCTGCCATCCCCAGTCTGAGGCCGGCAGGTACGGGTTTTTCACGCCCAGAACGGTATTACCCGGTATTCTTTCGGCGTCTGGCTGTGTGGATTCGGTGAGCGACATGTAATAGCTGAACGACACAAAATCCACGGTGTGCTGCTTGAGAATAGCCAGATCGTCGGGCTGCATGGTGATGTGAATACCGCGTCGCTCAAGGTCGCGCTTGATGAGCGGCGGATATTCACCAAACACCTGCACATCGGCATAGAAATAGTTTTCGAGGTTCTTTTTCAGCGCGGCTTCGACATCTTTCGGGCGGCAGGAGTGCGGATAGGTCGTCAGCTTGGTCAGCATGCAGCCGACCTGACTGCCTGGGATCTTTTCATGACAGTCGCGGGTGACGATGGCTGAGGCCACAAACTGGTGGTGCAGCCCCTGATAAATATCCTGTTTGGCCTGTCCCGGGGCGCTTTTCTCTTCACGGATGCCTGCCGTGGTAAACGGGTGGCGATGGATACTGTCGATCTCGTTAAAAGTCAGCCAGTAGCGCACCAGATCCTTGTAACGATCGAAGCAAACATTGCTAAAGCGTACGAAGGCATCCAGCACGTTGCGGTGTGCCCAGCCATTGTATTTTTCACTCAGCGCCAGCGGCATTTCGTAGTGTGAAAGCGTCACCAGCGGTTCGATGCCGTGCTTGCGCATCTCGCGGAACAGATCGTCGTAAAACTGCAAGCCTGCCTCATTCGGTTCGCTGTCTTCTCCGGTCGGAAAGATGCGTGACCAGGCAATGGAGACGCGCAGCACCTTGAAACCCATTTCGGCAAACAGCGCCAGATCGCCTGGGTAGCGGTGATAGAAATCGATGCCGCGCCGTTTGGGATAGAAAGCATCATTTTTGCCGTTGAACGCATCGGCAACATTGTCGTCCGTTAGCGCCATGTGGGCATGGTAATTTTTCAGATCGATATTCGGTTTCCAGGTAATAGCGTCCGCGACCGACGGCCCTTTGCCGTCTTCATTCCATGCGCCTTCGGCCTGATTGGCGGCAATCGCGCCGCCCCATAAAAAGTGTTCCGGGAATGCGATGTTTTTATCCATTACACAGACTCCTTTAAGGTCATGATGATGGTGTGGGGATGGATGACGGCGTCAGTGGCTTCCGATATCACGCGAAAGCGCTCGCTGTTGGTGATAACCATCATGACGACGGGATCGTAGCCCGCAGCGATGAGGCTATCGAGGTCAAATTCAACGAGGACATCACCGGTATTAACCTGTTGCCCGGCCGTGACTTTCGGCTGAAAGCCCTGACCATTGAGTTTGATGGTGTCGATGCCGATATGGAAAATCAGTTCGGCACCGCTGTCGGTGAGCATGCTGACGGCATGACCCGTTTCAAACACGTTCTCAATCGTGCCGTTCGCCGGAGCGTAGAGCACGCCTTTCTCGGGGATGATGGCAATGCCGTCACCCATGATTCGTTTGGAGAAGATTTCATCATTTACGCTTTCCAACGGGATCACTTTTCCTTCAATCGGGCTGGCAAATTGGCATTCAGCGATAGCGTGATGAGCTTCTTCTTCCTCTACCGCAGCGACGGGTTTTTCTTCCCGCCAGAGGAACAGCGCGGAGAGAAAGGCGATGGCAAAAGAGATCGCCGCACCGGCAATGGCATAGACGATGTTCCAGCTATTTTCCGGCGAAACAAACATGGAAATACTGGCCAGGCCGGGGCCAACCAGCGCAAAAGCTTCGATCGCCATCCAGCCGATAAACGCGCCGCCGACCAGGCTACCCGCGATCACGCTGTAGAGCGCTTTTTTATTCAGCAGCGTAATCCCGTACAGCGCGGGTTCGGTGATACCAAACAGGGCGGAAATACCGGCGGAAAGTGCCGTCGATTTTAACGTTTTGTCTTTGCTCTTGAGCGCTATTGCCATACAGGCACCCGATTCGGCGATGTTGTGTGCGAGTGACGCGGGCAGGTAAAGCATTTCCTTACCAAACTGACTCATGGAGGAAACGGCATAAGGCAGCATCGGCTTATGCATCCCCGACGCCACCATGAATGGCAGCGCAGCGGCGAGTAATCCCGTCGCAACAAAGCCCAGTTTGCTGTACAGCCAGAGGATCACGCTAGCCAGCCCCGCACCAAGTTCATAGCCGAGCGGGCCGAGAACCAGCAGCGTGACGGGCACGGTGACCAGCAGCGAGAGCATCGGTGACAGGAAAATACGCAGGGCGCTCGGCGAGTAGCGATTGAAGATCTTTTCGGTTTGCGCATAGAAAATGACGCACAGAATTGCCGGGAAAACCTGCGAGGCATAGGCGACGTTTTTCAGATCGAGAGAGAGAAACTCCGCGCCTTCCGCCAGCTGTTTAGACATGGCAGGCAGCACCATAACTGAGACGGCGGAAACGGCGACCAGCACATTGACTTTCAGCTTCATTGCGGTGGTGATTCCCACCAGAATCGGCAGAAAATAGAGCGGGGCGGAACCGATGTTATCCAGCACCTTGTAGGTTGAGCTGTCTTTGGTGAGCCAGCCGAGCAGGTCCAGCAGCAGCAACAGCGATTTGAGCACGCCGCCGCCGGCAATGGCAGGAACCAGTGGCTGAAAAATGCTGATGATAAAATCGATGACAAAAGCCGTGCGGTTGGTTTTTGCTGGCACGGCGCGGCCCGTTTCTTTGCGGCCTGCGGCGAGGTTCTGCACCGCCTCGTACACCTGCATCACTTCGCTACCAATGATCACCTGACACTGTACGTTGACCCGAACGCCCAGCACGCCCGGCACTTTTTCCAGCTCGCGCTGGTTCACCTGACTATTGTCGTAAAGGCTCAGCCGTAGCCGCGTAGAGCAGTGTTCAATGTGCTCAATGTTATCAATCCCGCCGACGAGTGTGATGATTTTTTCCGCGGTGGTGGCATAGGCTGTCGCGTTATTATCTGCTGCTGTGTGGCTCATACGACGGTTCCCCTGATCCAGAAACGAAAAAAGACCTGAAGCTCCTCCCATGATGTTGAGTGGGATAGCTTCAGGTCTTGCCTAGAAAACTAGTTACACGCCTGTGCTGCTGTTGTAAGTCCTTGTGCGCGGGAATGTCAAACAGATCGTGCCGCCTTGATGGGTAAGTGTGATGGCAATAGCAGAATGGAGGGCTTCGCCTGACGAGGCCGATGCATTTCAGGCATGTTGAATAAAATATGGCGTTTTTTAGCCGATTATAAACAACAGAACGAGGTAGACTCGCAGAGTGCAAATGGGCAGATGAACGGCGAAAACACGTATGGTTTCTATAGTATGGAGAGATCGTCTGTTTGCACCAATGATAGGTTGATGTACGAAATATACTATTGAATTTATTGTTTTTTTAAATATGCACCGTTGGGATCTATTGCTATGACTGATAATTTGCTTTCTCACCTCTCGAACGCATTACGTTCGGAGGATTCTTTCGAGGGGCTCGTTCGCCAGTTATTGGTCATGCTGGAGCTGGTCACCGATCTGGAATCGACTTACCTGACGCAGGTTGACACCGAAGCGGGCTTTCAAAATATCCTGTTTGCTCACAACACTAAAACGCTCAATATTCCCGAAGGTGTCTCGGTTCCGTGGCATGACACGTTGTGCAAACGTGCGTTGGACGAAGGGCAAAGTTACACGCCTAATGTGGCCGAATGTTGGGGGGATTCACAGACGGCGAAAGCGCTGAGTATTATGACCTATGCCAGTACGCCGGTACGCATGGAGGACGGGCAGTTGTATGGCACTCTCTGTGCCGCGAGCTCCGACCATAAGCCGCTGACGACCAAAGGTGAACAAATCCTGAGTTTATTCGCACAGCTTATTGCTCAGCAGGTGCAGAAAGAGTGGCTGGTGCAGCAGTTAACGGCCGCAAACGCCGCGTTACATGAATATTCTTACACCGATTCACTGACTGGGTTGCTTAACCGTCGAGGGGTATTTTACTCGCTGGAAGCGCTGTTTTCTCAGGCAAAAAATGACCATCAGCAGGCGCTCATTGTGTTTATTGACCTCGATGGCTTTAAGAGAATTAACGATCAGTTCGGCCACGAAGCCGGTGATATCTTCTTGCAAGACGTTGGTCGGCGTTTGCTCATGTGGGGCAACCCTGGTGATGTTGTCGGGCGTCTCGGTGGTGATGAATTTGTTTTTGCCCGCATGGTAAACATTGTGCCGGGAGAGAATGAGCGTGTGATTGCTTCCTTCAGGGATGATATCACGCCCTTGTTGCAGGGTAACTACTCGCTCGGTACGGTCAGTATTGACTATTTGGGCGCAAGTATAGGGATTGTCACGGCAGATCCTTCCGTCGAGGAGCCTGATGGCGTGATTCGCCGGGCTGATGCTGCAATGTACGCCAATAAAATCACGCGAAAAAAAGATCAAACCCGCGCTTTTGAGGTCATCACAGCACAATCGTAAATGCCTATGCAGAGGTCATCATCTGCTCATCAGGCATCTTTGATTGCATCCAGAGTGAGTTTGCCATCTTCTAAGTGAAGTTTGGTGGGGGAAAGGAGTTCAAACAGGCGGTTGAACGGATCGGCATCTTTGCCTGATTCCCCCGTCATAAAGTTGAAGTCCATTTCTATCAGGTACTTCAGGCGTGGTACATAGCCTTCCGGTGCCTGCGCTTGTTCGATTAATGGCAGACTCTCATGGTGATCTAACACCATTTTGAAAAATTCGGTTTGTTTAAACTCGCCGCGATTCCACTCCAGTTTGCTTTGTGCCATGGCCATCGTGCGCCACACTTGCTCCTGGTCATAAGCCTCGCTCCAGGCCGCACGCCGCTCATTCACCGTAAAGGTTCCGCTGTCGTCATAGGTAATCAGCGCCAGCTGTTCACGAGACAGGCCTTTGAAGGGGTTACTGCCTTGACCATTGGTATACGCTGTAGCTTGTTTCGCTCTGGCTAATCGCTCGGGGTCATCGCTATTGGGGACTTCCGCATCGTGCGCTTTCTTACTACTGACATAGCCCATGCCGACCAGTTCATCATCCACGTTCCTGGCTCTGGTCGCCAATGTACTGCGGTCGCTTTTAGCATCTCTGGCTTCGGCCCTGACGGCGGCGTCGCTGAGCTGTTTTGCCAGCGTTGTAATGCCGCTACTCTTTTTATTTGAATAACCATCAGACACTGTAGACGCGGACGGTGAGTCTTCGGATACGTTTTCCTGCTTTTTTATCGAGCGACTGTCAGTGGTGGACTGTGTACCTGCCACCGTACTTTTTGAAAGGCCATTGAGGTTAATCATTCGTTCTTCTCACTCGTTGTGATTCAGGGATAAGTAACGACCCATGTTGCTTATCCCTATTCATAAAAAATGCTTGAGTGGGTGCTCAGCTATTTTTCAGTACGGGTGTTATCTCATGGTAATTTCTACATCTGAGTCGTGAGTATTGACGTTGGCATACGTCACCCTTAGGTCACAGCGTGCGCCGTTGCCAGGCGTGGTGCTCTTAGTCCATTGGGCGCGGAATACGACGCTGTGTGCTGTAGCCATAAACGCAGGCAGACCGCGTGATCTAATAACAAATCGGCATTATATAAAAAATGTTTAAGTATTTATGGTTATTTTAATAACGCTTTATAGGCTTTGAAAGTATATTTTCTTTCCTCTCTTAATTTACTTGCGCTAATAATAATCATGATAATTATTAACTTGCATGTCCTGTTTCTTCAGGATGAGATGATTGGGTTAGACGAACCGCTATAGACAGGCATCTCATGACTGAATAAGGTAGTCAGCTAATGCTAATGTGGCTATGCTTCCTGGATTAGCGAACGATGCGGATAAACAGCGTAGTGATATCGATGGTTGCCGTTGGTAAGCTTGTATTGCGGCATGAATGGCTATTTTGAATAATCGAAGAGTAGGGTACAGGGGCGCTTGTTAAGTCAAAAGACATCCAGCGCCTATTTTTTTATGAGTATGGGTACTAAAGGTAACGTTTAAATCATTCGAGCGGCGGAAAAATGTATACACGAGCAGCTTTCATAGTGATGAAACTATATTGCTTTACCAGCCGCAGACGTTAGTCTCTTCATCCGCATCGTAACCACGTACGATATTAACCAGTTCTTTTACCGCTTCAGATGAAACTGTCTTGTCTTTTAATTCTTCGACCGTAGAGAGATCTTTGTCGACGGACACGCCGTTATTATTATTCGTAACCGTCAGCAGAAAACCTTTTTTATTTTCGCTGGTTGACGACAGTTCGTTGAGTAATTCTACAACTGCGCCTGCGGCGAAATCAGGCACATAAAAAGCCATCGGCTTGAGATAAACTTTCTCTGCCTTTTCCTTATTGTCGCTGTTCAATAGTGTTAATGAATACCCTTTATTTTCACTTGTCATTATGTTTACCTCAACCTTCTATCAGAATTTTTGGATCGACATAAAAATCTACGTTAAATAGTGTGTCATCAGATAACGCTTCGATTCTGTGCCATTTTTCTGGCGGGAATACACCAAATTGTCCGGCTTCAATAGTCAGCGTTTCGACGGGCTCAGGACTGGTCTCATCGGTATAACCATAATAACGAATTGTCCCTTGCATCACGCACAAACGTGGGTAAACGCCTTGTCGTGTCCCTGCATCCAAATGACGCTGCCAGATAGACGCCGGCGCAGTTTCCTTTGTCCAAAAAGGCGTGGTACGGGTGTGAACATAATTCGCTGGTATGACAATTCGTTCCATGTTTAAACCTCATGTTTTACCCAACCACATGACGGGCGGGAAGGAAAAAACCATATGGTGCATATCATATACCTCTTTTAATGTTTGTGAATTATTTTCTGCTAATTAATTTTTACAATGTCGCAACGCTTTGCGGAAATACCGTATTATCAGGGATCAACGTTTCTCTCGCTGGCTATTTATCTCACCTGGTTGACGGAGGTAAAAACTAACATCAAGGAATAGTTACATTAAGTTATTTCTTGATGCTCCCCTTATTGGGGATGGTGGGTCTAAAAAATACCCTTATTGGTACTCAATTAGGGTTATTGTTAAAAATAAATCAAAAGAGTAAAAATGAAAAAATATAACGCTACTTGATGATGAGGTTTAAACTCAAATGAAAAAGAACGTAAAACTCAGTTCATTTTATTATGGTTTCCCAGTTTTTCTCGTTACGACGATGGATAATAACAACGGAAATATCAATGTTGCTTCTGTATCGTCGTCAATTTCTCTCGGCGATAAAATTATTATCGGTGTCACTAAAGGAAGTAAGACCTGTAGTAATTTATTATCCGGATCTGATGTTGTGATTAATATTCCTGATTATAAACTTTGGGAGAAGGTTGAAGAACTGGGTAAGTTGACCGGGAGCGATACGCTATCTGAGGGGCAGATAAAATGGGGCGTTCAGGTATGCCACGATAAATTCTCCAAAGTTGGCCTTCACACCGAATCTTCTCGCGATATTACGCCGCCTCGGGTGATTGAATGTCCTATTCAGGCGGAATGTAAAACCGTCAGCACGACGGACAAAGGGCGTTTTATTCTCGTCGAGCTGGATATTGTCAACGTCTGGGTGGATAGCGAGCTACTAGGCGCGAATGATGTTGTTGATTCGTCAAAATGGAAACCTCTGATCTACAACTTCCGCGAATACGACACCACGGGTGACGCATTAGGCTTTAACTTTAAATACGGTCATTAATATTACAGAGAGAATGCAATCGCTCGGTGAACCGTTGCTGCCTGGCTCACCGGCGCGTTCTTCTCGATTCGTGATTTATGCTACCAGTTTCGAACTGCTGGATATCGGCGTTCAGTTATCGTATGGAGAAAACGTTATCGAACACGGTGACACTACGGAACATATATGATTTCGAAGGTCGATGTTAAATCTTTAAGATCTTTCTTTGCCCCATCTTTGTAATGAATCTGTACATCATAATGGTAGATCAGCTTTTCCTGTGGATTAAGGATAAGCTGCAAGGCTGACATTTTCACTTTGACTGTCTTACTAGGATGATCGCTATTCAGTGCTATCGTCTGGTTGCTAATGCTGATTAATATCTGCTCAATGGGTTTCGGACCACTGGGATCGTAGGCGCCGCTGCTGCTGATAAATTCCAGCGTTTTGACAATTTCCACTGGAGTGGACTGATCGATAAACGGCAGAGGGTTGTTTTTATATTCAATCGGCATTCTGAGTCGTACCGGAATATTGTCAGGGTTGAATCCCTCCTGTTGAACTTCCAGTTCACCATTGAGCAACAGATGCTGTGATGCAGTAAACAGTGCGTCCCAAATCTTTGCAAATTGTGCTGCTGGCAGCGTGAACGAATCAATAATGCCGCTTTGCAGGTTGATGATCGCATTGGTCTCTTCGGTTTTTCCCGCTGGTAATGACAACTGTAACTTAAGGCGATGCGCGCTGGAAAACGGAATCAACTTGCCTTGTGGCTGGGATTGAATAAAGGTTGTTTCGGCATCGCTAATGCGTTGTCTGGTCACCTTTGGCAGCAGGAAATAGTCAAAGGTCACATTAAACTGGGCCGTTTCTGTCGCTCCTTCTGGTGCAGAAAAAGTGATCGACAACATGGGTTTATCGTTGTCACTGCTGTTACTTGCTAATAGGAATGTATCCGGTAAATAATAAAGATATTCTTTACGAATATTATCCTGATAATAGTTATACCAACTTTGATCATATCTTATTGGGGTGAGAATTAATTCTAACCGCGGTTTCGGTGGTGCAATGCCACGATAGATATAAGGATAATAATTTTCCGCAAAATAAAATATCTTAGGATCGGTAATGGTATTCAGCATACCTGTATCGGATTTAATGGCGATGACCAGCGTGGTTTGCGCATCGTAGTTAGATAAGGCTCTTAGTAACGCATCTCGCTGCTCAAGTCGGGTGAGTTTTAGTTGAGCCTGATATTGTTTTCCGGCTTTCCGCGCTACGTCCTGAAATATCATCTCATTGAATTTTCCAAACTGATTAAAATTGAGGACTACATAAGGCATTTCTGGGACGTTTTTATTGAGATCGAAACTCAAAACCATCGTCCAACTTATACCATCAGTTATGGTTTCAATTTGATAGCGTATTTCGCCAGAGACATTCTCGGTACTGACCTGCGCCGTCAATTCGTCGGGCAACGATGCCAGAGAGGTCCGCAGTTTTCGGGTCAGGTTAACGTTTTCACTAAACTGTTGCTGCGCATTTTCCAGAATGATTTTGTTTAACGTAACCAGGTCATTGAGAAATATGTTCATGGGTGTCCTTTGTGTCATAGAGTGCAGAGCAACGCCTCAGCGTTGATAGATAGGATGAGGTCCACAGATACTGTCCATCATGACGACGATAAAGCGGTATTTCCCTTGTATCATTAGCGAACTGCCATTTTTTTAACGGTGTAATTATGTCCGATAGCGTATCGATACCGATATTTTTGGCATATTCAAGCGTGGCCAACCATTCTGCGGGATGGGCATAATAAGGGGTTAATTGGGTTACTCTTTGGTATTCGCCTTTACTCCAAACTACGGCTTTTTTCAACATGGTACTAATCCGATAATAAGCCGATAAATCTACGCATTGCTCACCATAAAAACGATACAATAAAATTAATACATTGGTATTAACACAACAGTCGATCTGGGTAATCTCATTATTTTGCTTCATCCAGGTGTGGAAGGTTTGGCATTCAGCCCATTGATGCTGTGGTGCGGTTAGTCGGGCATCAACCTTCTGTAGCTGGTAGCCATTCATCTCAATCAGCGTCTGGCGAACAGCATCAGATGAAATACGCTCAAACTTATACAGCATTTCGGTAATGATCGCCGTGTCATCAATATCGGCGTCAATAATCTGGTTTTTCATCCACGGAGGATGAGCGTGACGGGGCCAGAAGCTGAAATGGCCAGGGCGTGTTTCACAAGTGGCGAGAAAATCCAGTGCGCGATCGATATAGGGGGCAGTTTGCTTATTGTAGTCGAGCGTCCTTAATACCTGTGCAGTGACAAAGGCATTGGCATCCTGATGCCACTGACCATCGGGCGTCCTGACACTGGACAGAAATGCCCCGTTTTCTGACTGCTGTTGCTGGAGAATCGTATCCAGAGCCATATCGTATGGCGGTGGCTGGCTATGATCGAGCAGTGGGACGTCACACCAGCGATCGTTCTGTGGGCTGAAGGTACAACTGATACCACACGTTGCCTGCGCATCGACTGTAAAGCCGATGACATTAAACTGAAGTGGCACGTTCTCTTTAATTAGCGTTTGTAGCAGTGGCATGGGGTGTACCACGTGCTGCAATAGTTCACTCATTTTCTGAGCGGCCTGAGTATTACCACCTAAAAAGCGCGGTGCCATCGTAAACAGGCTAAAACTTTCCAACTGGCGTTGGGGACTATAAACCAGGCTAAAACCATAGGTGGTGGCAGGAAACTCACCTGGATTAGGTCTGTTGGCTAATACCTGATTGAGCAGCGCCGCCAACGGAGGAAACTTACTTTCAGAGCCAAATAACCGCATAACGTTGGCTATGTCCGCCAACGTTATTTCCGCGCTGTGCCACTGATAGTAATATTCGGTTGATGTATCAGGCCGATCCGGGTAATAGCCAATCATCAGGAGCGATAGCCCGGCTGCGGTTAGCTGATGCAGAGGATAGTAGCTATTGGCGTGGTTTAGCGCGGAGGTATACAGAGCGATTAAAGCCTGATTGTTCGGAGGTATTTCGGAATAGACCTTGGTTTTAACCTTGCCAGCGGCATATTTCCGACCCAACCATGAACCAAATTTTAGCGCTTGGGGAGGCGTACCCAGCCCCTGTATATGGGCTATGTGTGCGAAACAGGATGCAACAGATGCTGACGAGTTTGATGAGGTGTACGGGGCATTTTCCGTACTGAAGGTCCCAATATCACGGGCCTGGGTGGATAAAGGGAGAAAAGTATCGAACGTGCAGGCTACAGCCCGCGGTTTTATGCTAGATGTCGTAAACTCCAGTGGACAACCATTATAGGCCAATAAACTCGTATTAAATGCCGCAGAAAGCAGTCCCGATGCCATCCGCTTCTGACTGAAACGGTCGACATCGGGTAGTAGCGTATCTGCTAAATCCGGCACGTGATGGCACAAAGTGGTTACCAGGGCGTTCAAGGCCGCTGGTAACACCGCAGCGCGTTCAACCATAATTATTGACCGTGGTTCATGCCGGAATAACAATGCTTGGCGGATTATCCGTACCGTCGACCACCCGGGTATGCCCACCGACCTCAAGATAGGTAATCGTATAATGAACCGTCCAGGGTTTTTCTGTCAGACAGCGATACTTGAAGGTTTGCACCGCGGTTTTATCGGGGTTAAAAGTGAATTTTTTGTTTTTCTTCAATCCTTTGTCATCACAATAGGTGAGTTCAACCAGAACCTGATTGTATTTATCCCAAGAAAATGTACGATCGAGGAAAATATCAACTTCATTGAAAGTGAGTAAATTACTCGGATCGAGGCTGATAGCGTTAGAGGCGGTTTTGAATTTTGACTGATAGCTGCTATTACCTTCCCAGCCGGTGCTGCTTGCTGACTTAAAGATAAAATCGCCTTGAATATCGAATAATTCATTCCGGTCTTTGCTTCTGGAAATGTTTTTCTGCCATTCTTTACCGTCCTCAGTAAAGGCATCACCAGTGTAGACATTATTATTATAACTGGCCTTAAATGCCGCTGCTTTAATACCCAGTTCTTGAAAACCATCTGGCCCGAAGATTTGAAGTTCGATTTTCTGAAAGAAAGGATCGTTGACGTTCACTTCAATAAAATAGGGCTTCTCTTTTTTGGCCTTTAACGTGTCGGTACCGATAAAGTTTTGTGGCACCGCTGCCTGGGTAATCGCCTTTGATGACGTGTAGTTGAAGGATAAGGTTTTATGTTCGGTAATTTTTACTACTTTTAATTCCAATGATGCGCAGGGAAATAAACCGCCTTTTTCTTCTTCATCTTTACTGCCAATCAATGATTCCAGAATAGAAGCACTTGCCGATTTTGCCTGCTCGTTACTTTCTTCATTCGGCTTAATGGTTGCATTGAAAAATATCTTTAACAGCTCTTCTTTGACGAACTGTAACGCCCACTCTTTTTCTTTTTCCGCCTCGTCACCGGGCATACTTTCGGTCACCTTGATGACGAGCTTTTGATCTTGTTCCAGTTTTTTTATCACGCTGTCAAAGCCGAGCCAAAAACTGGCTGGTGTTTCGACAGGGATGGGAATGTTAATGCCAAATTTGGCACCGAACTCTTTATATACGCTGTCAAACTCTGCGGTGACATCCACCTTCAATGCAGGGGTAATACCTGTGTAGGTGAGATTGTAAGCGACGGCCGCTGGTGCCTGTGCCTGATTAAATGCAGCTTCCAGAATAACCGCCTGTTGTGGCGTTAGTTTGGCACTGAAAATAGCCGTGTTATTACCAAATAGGCTGGGACTTTGTGCGCTGATCAACTGGCCATTGGCATTTTGTGCATCCAGCACAAAAAAGTTTACCGTGCCATTGTTAAAGGGGACGGGGGCTTTACGGGCATTTTTGGGTTTGATATTCAGCTTATTCAGATAGTCGGTAAATGCGATATTGAGTTCACCTTCATCGACGGCGGTATTGACTTCAAAGTTGATGTATCCTCCCTGCTGATTGGCGTCATCTCCGGTATATTTAATTAATGAGAATACGGGTTTCCCATCGCGCACGGCAATATGAATATTGCCAGGTAAATACCAGAATTGGTTTTCATCTGAGTCATCAGAAAAAAACGTGATGTTTTTAATTGTGACTGTCTTTTCTCTCAATAATAACATGATTTTTCCTCATGATTGACTAGTGATATAAATATGATCTTCATCGGTTTTTAGTGTTTTTTCCTCAATCTCACCATCATTATTAATAATTATGATGTCGAGAGTGATAAGTAATAATTTCGGGTCGGGTTGATCTGCGCTAAATAATGCATCTTCTGATTTATCTTCGGAAAAATAAAACTCTTCTTTTAACGATTTCGAGGTGGGTTGGTCATAGCAGTAAGTCACATTGACTAAAATTTGTGTTATTTTTATCCAGTTTAATTTGGGGGATATTATCAGCGTTCGTTGTTTGTAGAGTCGTGAAAATAGAGTGACATCTTGACTAGTAGGCTGATATAACTTTACTGGTATATGGGGTGTGTTAGCACGAGTGCTATACTCTTTGGTTGCTGAAAAAGTATAGTTTTCAGGATCTGGTAGCATAATGCTGTATTCTTCATGCGTATTTTTCTGAGTGATATAGAAGTTTTTCGATGTGCTGTTTTCTTTGTTTTTAATATGGGTGCAGGTAATGTTAACCAATATTGATGCATACCATGACCAGTTGAATTTTTTTTCTGCTGATATAACGAAATTATAACGACTATATAGTGATTCAATGTCTAAAAAAAGTTCGGTTGAGGATGTGCTCATAATGGCTGAACTGGCAGACATCACACCACCGACCGGACGGTTAAAATACAGTGTAAACTGATATTCCACTGGCCATGACGTTTTTTTGGTTACGGGATCGGTAATGACAGAAGCGCAGAATGTTTTAGCTGCCATATTATTTCTGGAGAAAACGAGCGGAGGCTGAGAGCCACCATAAGTAAAATTCAGCGTCACCAATTGAATATTTTCGTCTAACTCAGACGCCAGCAATTGGGCTCTTATCGTGCGGAAAGAGAAAAAATTATCCTGAAGCTCGTGATAGCTTACAATACTGCTGGCGTCATAATGGCTCTGACTGACCAGTGTGGCAAAAAGTGCTTGAGGATAGAGAGAGCGCCGTACCACTGTGGTTTCGGTGATTCGGGCACTGAGCGTGCGTTTATCAATATCTTTGACTGAAATGTTTTGTAATTGGAAGCCAAATTCTGGCGCAGAATCTGTCTTTATTTGACCAAATGCTGGGGTGAAAAATTCGCAAGTCAGAATAGCGCTCAATTCAGTCGTTGCTTTTCCAATATAGTGGTCAGGATTAGCATTTCTTACCTTGATGGTAACTAGTTTTTTACTGATTAAGGTTTCGGAAATATCATCAATATTAAAAGAAAAAATCAATGCATTAAAACCAAATGAGGTTTTAAGGTATTCATAGACCTGATCCCACTGGGCATCAAGTTCAAAGATTGAAGGGGGTAACTGTTGGAGGTAGTCGATTTTATAGCTGACGGCAATTGGAGCAGATTTTGGCTGCTGAAGTAGTGCGACGATTCTCTCAATGTCATTCGCGTCAGTCTGGGAGGCCATAATATAGCAAAACTGATTATTTCCTAGTGAGGTGTTATTCAGCACTTGTGGCATAGCCTGTGGGATACTGAGCGTTGCGGTGCTGGCAATAATTTGCAGTGGGAGTAGGGTGGCATCCGCCGGAATATCAGGATTGTCCAGAGCCGCTGCTTGTGCCGCAGCCAGGCTGCTGGCCAATTGCGTCTGCAGTGAAAGTATTGCGTAGTAATTCGTCGGTTGAGTGCTCGCGCTACTTCTGAATATTTGATAATGGACTTCGGGAATGGCCTGATTATTCACCAGAATACTGGGTGCCATGGCACAATAATAATAAACCTGACTGCCTGGCATCGCATTAATAAAGCCTATAGTTTTTTCCGTTATTCTGTTATTCATAGCGATTGCCCATGTTGAATAAAAAGCGGTCAGCCAGGCATCGACCATCAATGCAATGGTCGATGCCCTGCCTATCCAATAGTATTAACACCGTTCATCGCTGAGATTCAGGGTCGTGTGCTCCTGAGTCAGCAAGATGACGGAGAAGCCTATTAGGCCATTAACAGTTCACTACCACTGCGAACGATGAACCGCTTACCTTACCTTCAATTGGTTTAGGATCACGCTCGTCATTGTAAATAACAGTGCCGCTGTAGGTAATTTCAGGAATATCGTCTGTGCCATCGGGTAAAAAACCGAAGGTGAGGTTGCGGCGAGTCGTTTTTTCTTCTAAATCTTTCTCTTCCAGATTAATCGATTGAGTCTGTTTAAACTTGTAGGTCTTATAGTTCACCGTCATGTCGAAGGTGATAATTAATACATCTTTCTTTGACGCGATGAAAAATATGGAATAGCTTGTTTTCCTCGGCAGGGCATTCATGATTTGAATTTGATTCGCGCGAGTGGAACCATATCCAGGCAACTGCGACGAAGGCTCAATACCAGGTTCGATGTAAGTAAATCTACCGCCATCCCGGGTATAATAATCAGTGGTGAAATAAATGGGGTTTTCTGGTTTCATGCCTACGGGATAAATAAAAGGTTTTGGCGGTGTGGAAACATTCAATAATTGGACGTCACTTTTTAACTCTATGTTATGCGCGGGATCGGAATATTGCGCTTTTAATAATACCTGGCTGAATGTTTTCCAGGCTTGTTCATCAAGTAATGAGTCAACTTGCGCGTAGACAATACCGCATTGCGCCATATTGATATATTGAACGAGACTATCAGTTACGTCTATTTTACCCGAGTGATAGGGTTTTGAATGCAACCCGGAAAAATTCACCGTATAGGAGTAACTATAGGTGCGTCCTAGTTTTTTATCAATATACCATTTCTCGGTTTTTTGCGGAGCGCTATTTTTGTTGTCGAAACGCAACGTACTGACATGGTTATCGTCATATTTTGCGATGACAATAATGTTTTCAATGTTATATTTAGCTAGGTCCTGACTGACATAGAATTCAGGTTGAATAAATTGAAAGAAGGGATCGTCAAGATCGTATTCTTTGAAATAGTCATCAACCTTCCCAGCACCGACAATAGACAGAATGGATGGTAACTGAGCCTGTGGCGCGATGGAAAAAGGAACAACGCGATTCTCTTCATAGACGCGAGTGAAACTCTGCGTATTCTTCAGACTTTCTTTAAATTTATCAAAACTCCCAGCATCATTCAGCAAGTCCAGACTCATATCTAACCCAGTTTGGCTAGACAGGATTTGTTGAAGCTGCGCTTGTCCCCAGTCCTCGAAGGTCTTTATCCAGGCATTATATTGTTCGTCTTTCATGCCCATTTCTTGCGGACTGAGGCCGGGAATAACGGAGACCTTGGCGGCACCTTTCTCGGAAAATTCACGGGTGATTTCTTTTTCATCCGCAGACCATGTATGGCGAGTAATGGTTTGAGCCACCGTTTTCATTTTCTCACTGTCATAGGTGACAATGACTTTTACCGCTGGCAGTGAGGCATCCAGTGTGAAATTATAGCGAATCCCGACACTGGCATTACTCGGCGTGCCTTTTAATACGTTCTCAAACAGGGTTGCCCCCAACCCTGTCAGTGACAGGCTAAATACGGTATCGTTATTGCCCAAACCTGAAGGGCTCAGTGGGGTGGGCTGTTGGCTGTAAAATACTTTATTCTCGTTGATGATCAACGAGGCCTGAGCAGAGGTATAGCGGGGCTGGCGCAGTTCTATTTTATTCTCATCGGGCATCAGTCGTCCTAGGAATTGCTCTCCATCCCCTTTAGGATCATAGGCGACAACATATTCTTTCGCTTGTTCTTCGGTTAATCCTGTATTTTTGAATGCTTTTTCTCTGGCCTCCTGATTGGCTTTATTGGTTGGATCAGCAGTAAGCTTGTTTTCAGCCTGAACATATTTAACAATAAGTCTTGATTTTGCCGCTAGCTGTGGTGATATTCCCTTGTAAAGCTGTGTTTTTATTTTTTCACCTTCGCTTTGCGTAGGTACTGGGAGTTTTACAGTAAACTGTGCATATCCACCTTGTTGCTCTTCTTTACGGTATTTATAGAACAAGAAATCAGGTTTGCTTTCCTGACCAGAAAAAATTGGAATTTCAGGGACGACATAAAAAATATTTTTATTTTCGCTATCACCATAGCAGGTGTAGGTATATTCTTTGATGCCTAAGTGCTCGGTGGTATCTATTTTAAGCGAATACTGGATGGCTGTGGTTAACATAGTTTATTCCTCTTAACTTATGGCTATTTTTTGTATTGAAGCTCAATACGGCTTAAGGTCGACTGCTGTACACCTGAATCGTAATTTCTGCTTATAAATGACGACGTTTTTCCCTGCCAGTGATATTCAATACGACCATTCAAGGTATTCGACCGGGTATTGAGTAACCAAGTGGTTTGCCATTGTTGATCGGAAAATGAAAAACTAAAGGCAGCGCGCTTTGCCTGACCATCAGGGTAATAAGTGGCGCTACCTGAAATTGTTTTAAAATCGGGTTGTAAGTGGCGGGCATCGAAAGTCACATCATGAAATCCGATATCCTGAATGCTTAGGTTAATGTCTGCTTGCCATTGGCGTGTGATATCAATGAATGAATAATCGGAAAAGGTGACTTTGATGGTTATTTCATTAACGTGACCATCGGCCGTGATGGTGAGAGGAGGAAAATTTGGCCATTGCATTGGCACTTTTTTATCTGCCCATGCCAGTTCAATTGACATAATCGCAAACTTACCCGGATTGAAATCCAGGCTGACTTTGCACGTCTGCTGGTTTCCCGGATCGTCAGGTTGTTTACGTTGAGGTTCAGGCAACGGTGAAGGATCATAGGAAATCAGTTTATTGGCGATAAAACCGCTGAATAGTGACGCGATATCCTGTTCGCCGATCAGCTCATATGATTGGGACAGGCTGCTTTCGTAAGAGAAATCATAGTCAATTTTGGTGGGTATCTCATCAATATGTGAGATGTTGCTGAGTGTATTACTGAGGACGCTGGCAGCGAGATCGACCAGATTTTTTCTTACTTTTTCTTTGGTCTGTGGCGATGGCGTATTTTTAAACTCCTCGTCCAGCATGATGACACCTGCGTCAATTTGCTTGTCGAGCAACTGCGCAATAGCTTCCGGTGTTCGGGTTTTGGTATTAAAGGCCAGTATCAGAAATTGCCGCCAGTCACCATTGAGACGGGCGTTAACCTCGGTGCTTACTGTGAACTGCGTGTGGGTGGTAAGAAAAATCCGCTTTGTGTCTCCCTGTATGGCCTCGGTTAACGCTACCCCTTCTGCATGGGTGATAGGCATGGAGTTTTTTTCAAACTCAACCAGGTAGGGTGAGTCATCCAGCGTCTCATGAAAGCGCAAGAAGAGGGTGGTCTTCGCATCACACTGCTCAAGAGTGATGTTACTGCCTGAGTGGGTGATATGCGTTTGGATATATTGTCGAATGGCCTGGGTATCGAGGGGGACTACCGGCGTAATCAGGGTAACGAGGCCACCTGCAGGAGTGGTGGTGAGGTGAAAGCCACTGGTTTTATTTCCCCGATCGTCATGAACGATCTCAGGCGTGAAGCAGCCATAGGTATAGTCACCGATAGCACGACGTTGATCGTGAAAGACGAAAGCTCGATCAAGCAAAAAAAAGGACGTCAGATCTTTTTCTGGATTTAGTGTTTCAGTCTTCATTTTCAGCCTCAAGCATAATGGTTTGATTGCCTGTCACATAGTCCGACCATTGGCCGTTACCGATTTTGTAGCGAAACCCTGCGGCGTAAATTGATGTGACATTCCATTGATATTCATAGCAATTATTCTGGGGTGTAAACGTATGATCCTGCGTTTGGGTTTCTCCCTGAGCCTGAAAACTCAGCGTGGCATAGCGGATTCCAGCAGCAAACTGTGTAGTGATGGTGGCGTATTGTGCGCCGAACTGGGGGAAGCTATAAGCACCGAGGGTGGCTGACTGGATGATTGGCATATCGAGCACCACTGAGGCGGTGCTATCGTTATCCCAGGCGGTCACTTTGGCATAGGCATCACGTCCTGTTATCGGATAACTAAAACAGGGTGAAGCCAGCGTGAGTTCAAACGTTTCTGGCAGATTAGCGGAGTAGTAGTTTCCCCTAATCATACTGTGTTGTGCGAAGGTTGGGTCGATAGTGATGGTCAGGAACTGACAAGGAAAACTGGAATAGTCCAGCGTCAGCATTTTGTTATTGCTGGTTCGTAACTCAGTGACGAGAGAGAGATACCCTTTGTCGGTCGGATAGCTAACGCGAATATGGTACTGATATTCACTATCTGGGTTAAACGTATTATTGATAAATGTGAAGGCCAAATAACTCTGATTGGGGGTTAATCGCTGGGTTAGCCGCTGTTCGGAAGGATAAAGCTCACCCGGTGGTAAAATGATTTGTATATCAATAAACGACCCATTTTTCAGACCCTGTGGGAAAGCGTAAAGAAGGTTAATCTTTAGGGTTCCGTCAGGCAGTGAAGGCGCGGTAGTTTGGTGGATAATCTGCTCAGGAGCCTCTTTGGCAACTTGCTGTGCAGCGGCAAACGGATCTAACAAAAAGCAGATGGGGCGCCGTGTTAGCTCAACACGTTTTAAATCAACCATCAGGCGACGTGGCTCCTGTGGGAGCAGCAGACAAATATAGGTCATGTTGGTGTCGGCGTTACCGATATAGGGCGATCCCAACGTGTTGAACAGGCGATCGAGCAAAGCCTGAGCGAATAACAGCGTTTCTGCCGGGTCTGTCGCGGGGAATGCGGGTGAGATCGCTAACGGTAGCTGGGGCAGGTTTTCGTACACGTACTGGGTAAGCTGCGCATAAGGAAATGCTACCCTGCTGTCGGATACGGGTTTGGCGTCTTTAACCGTTGCCGCCAGTTTGGCAATCAGCTGGCCGGGATCGCATTCCAGCGTATAATTCAGCCGTGGAGATACGCCCTCGACAAAGCCATCGAGACGGGCATTAAAGCCAATAATATTATCCAGCAACGTTTTTTTCATTAGTTGCGTGGTATCTGCATCGAGTGAGATCAGAAATTGAATCGACAGTGCTGAATACCAATTTGGATCGTAATTCTGATGGGTTAATGCCGAGTTGTGACCCGATGGCGAGTGGAAACCAAGTTTATAGGGGATAATCGGTAAGCCTTGGAGCGCTTTCCCTGGATGTTGGCGATTGAATACTTCAAGCGTTTCACTGCTGGCAAATTGTAGTTCGGTGGTAAAATTAAGGTCACCGTAGATAATGTTGCTGCTTTGGCTGAGGATCACATCCAGTGCAAAGGCCAGTGGATCGCCAGCAATCAGGGCGAAGGGTTCCGGATAAAAATAGTAGACATCAGGTTGCTGATAGGCGGCAACAGCGCGTAGCCTGTCATCGCTAATAACGTACTGAAAGTCAGGATATCCCCTAAACATATCAATCCCTTACCTTATAGTGTCGATATAGTTTTGATAATCCTGACGCCATTCTTCCGGCAGTTGATTTAGGATATTTATTGGGCGATGGTGGTACGCTTCTTCGTAGTGATGCTGCATTGTGCTATCGCCGACCAGCACGCCAGCGGCATACATAGTACTGTTACTTGTGGTCAGATCTTTGATGGGGTCGTCAGTAGAAAGATGCAGGTTGTACACCTCAATCTCGCCGTTTTTTTTGTTGATCCGGTGGATATTACAGTGCCCCTCGGAGGTGAGCAGCCGGCTGTCCAGAGTCAGTTCACTCGCCAGTTTTATACCTGTGGTGGTACAGAAAGGGTGACCTAAACTGGTGATAAGAGTTTTTAGCTGGCTTCGGCTGTCCTTGAATTCAATCTCAAGATAATTTTGCTCCGCACCGGTAATTACATCCTCCACTCTTAACGTCCGCCCATCTTGTGATTGCACCCATTCGCCAATGGTGATGTCGTCAATGGTTTTTTCTTTACCGTCTCGCATCAAAATAGGGGTGCCTTTACCTAAACAGCCATAGGTAATCTGCATGGGTTTTAGTGCATGGGTATTTAAAAAGCGTTGTTCAGGATCGATCGTGCCGGGGGCATTGGTAATAAAGCTAGCAACGCTTGCGCATTCAATTTGCAGCGTCACTTTAAATATATAATACACCCGCTCACCAGAATTAAAATCGGGGCGTTTGAATTTCAGCCAGTCGAGATCCCAGGATAAAACGTTGCCGTTAATTCGGGTGTTGGCATCATTAAAGAAGTTAAAATCACTTGCTGGTGTGATCGGATCGCCACCCTGACGCTCACGTACCAGATAAATTGAGTTATGAGCGTTTATTGGCTTGCTATTATGTAAATCAATATTGCCGAAGTAGGTTATGCTGCCCTTTATTGGCACAGTGACATTGCCGTCAAAACTATGAAAGTAATCGCAGTCGCTTTCTTGACGCGATAGGCATATTTTTATCAAATTATTTCTATTTAAGTCAGTGGGCGAATCATTTTGAATTAATTTTGGATAGCTTTGAGTGGTGACAATTTCTGCACCGTAAACGGTCTGGTTATTAATCGTTTGTGAAAAGGTATAAACAATATGAACCGGATAACGAGTTTGCTTTAAACTGGCTGGGAAGGTACCACTAGCTTGAATAGGGCAATTAGCGGTATAAATATAGTTCTTTTTACATTGTACTTTTCCGGCTGAGTTGCCTGCTTCGTCAAAAATGCCTAAGGTTTGCGTGATGTTTACGGCTGATACGGGTAGTGAACCTATGGCATTTGCTGAGAACGTTTGACCATCGGTAGAATCCAGGCTGACGATGCTGTGTACCTGTTGTGCACTATCGCTATCCCCCATTGCCAGTGAACTGATGGTCTGCTTAGCCAGTTTTTGACTGGCCCAGAGCTGACTGAAGTTAGGATAACGAACGGGAGTGACGCCTGCTAGTGCCAGTTGAATATCATAGAATTTAACCAGTAGCGGATCGCTGGTTTTAATTATGAATACACCGGTGTTTGCGTATTTATTAATTACTTCACTAATAATATTATTTTCAGGGGAATTGTTTTTTCCGCAGGGCGGGGTTATAGGTTGCATAATATTGTTTCCCAATGAGCTTTCTTTATTAGCTTATGCGGTTTTTTATGAAAAACGCGTTGATTTATATAAATTAATTTATGTTTAGCGTAATGAAATAGTGTATTGGCTTTCGCCAGTAAAAAACCTTTACTAAGGGTGGATATCGTTTTGATGCTATCAAAAAATAGGTGAAACACTCGTTACTTAACCATTGGTAACTCTGGGTAATGAAGCTCCAATATGTTGTAAATAATGAAAATTTGTTTTTTATTTGGTCTGTAAAATTGAAAATTCATTAAAGTGGCAAAGTTTTTAAATAGAATAAATGAATACCGAGTGCTCAGTGTCATAACCGTCGAAAATAATGTTAGCAGCAATGCTAAAAAAAACTACTGTGAGGAATGATCGGAGCGATTTGGAAAAACATGCTTAGTATGACGGCGATGAGAATGAAAACGATGGAGTAACACTAGCAAAGCTGTAGTTAAAAATGGATGTATATCCGCATTTTTATTAGGTTTACTCTCCTTGTTCCACTCGCTGACACCTGTCTATCCAATTTGTTGAATGTGTCCAGTGCTGGAAGTGAATAAAGCTCCATTCATTTGAATTTATTCGTTAATATAGCGGATTAAATTTGATAAAAATGGCATTACGTCATCATAAATAATTTCGGCATATTTTGTGACTGTCATCACAAAAATGACGGTATAGATGAAAAAATGAATCGTCAATTATAGTTTTAATGTATAAGAAAAATTTTTTTATGTGATTTAATTTTTAAAATGAGCGTCGCTCACGCTAACCGTTTTTGTTTCTGCTCAAAACGGTAGGACATTTGCCAGTATGTAGATCCCTTCGGGTGTACAAGCAGATGCATATTGACCTTGGCCCAAATCAATCCAGTGCTGAACAAAGAGGGGAGATCAGGTGAACTTATCGCCTGATACTAAAAAATTCTTTGTGGGATAAGCGTTTTGTCACTGACATTCATATTTCGCCCTTCATCGAAGTGTTCAGCACTGAAAACGGTACAGTCATACCCGTGTTTAATACCTAGAGGGTAGGAATGTGATCGCAGTACTTTTTGAAGCAGATGTTATTCCCACACAACAAGAGCGTTATCTCCAGCTTGCTGCTGAATTGAAACCGCTATTAGCCGATATTGATGGTTTTATTTCTATCGAGCGTTTCCAAAGTCTGACAACAGCGGGAAAGATACTGTCATTGTCTTGGTGGCGGGATGAAGAGGCCGTATTGCTATGGAAACAAAACGTTTTGCATAAAGCGGCTCAGGCAGAAGGACGTCAATCTATCTTCTCTTTTTATCGCATCCGTATTGCCCAGGTGCTCAGAGACTATTCATCAGAAACCAGAGGTCAGGCCGATGTATGACATCCATGTTGTTTTAAATAATGCGCCGGGCGAACTGGCGGCACTGGGGACAGTATTAGGTCAAAACGGTATTGGCCTTGAGGGTGGTGGCGTATTTACTGTTGCAGACAAAGCACATGCGCATTTTCTTGTTGAGAAGGGGGATGAGGCCAAAACAGTGCTTGAAAACGCAGGATTTCAGGTTGAAAGCGTATGCAGGCCACTGATCCGAAAACTTAAGCAAGAGCGCCCCGGTGAATTAGGAGAGATTGCGGCAACACTGGCTGAGAAGGGGGTTAATATTCTGTGCCAATATAGCGACCATGCAAACCAGCTGATCCTTGTGACCGATAATGATAGGGTTGCCAGCAAAGCAACGGAGAAATGGGCTGTCGTGCCTGAGTAACATGTTAAAACACGCTAATTCAACAGATAGCGGTGATGCTTTGGAACATTCAATGGCGGCCTTAGCTGCTGCCATGTCTGATCCGTCCCGCATAAAAATGCTCTGCGCATTGATGGATGGACGTGCATGGACAGCGACAGAGTTAAGTGCGGCCGCTGATATCGCGGCATCAACTGCCAGTGCACATCTGTCACGGTTGGTCAGTGAGGGGCTGATTACCTGTCTTTCGCAGGGGCGTCATCGTTATTACCGTCTGGCTGGAACAGACATTGCCGGGCTGATTGAAAATCTGATGGGCGTATCATGGCGCTCAACATCATCAGCTAAAATCAGCACACCTTCCTCATTACGGGTTTCCCGGACATGTTATGACCATTTAGCGGGTGAGATCGCGGTTCATATCTATGATTTTATGGTTGCTGAAGGTTGGATTACGTCAGATGGCGCGTCAATGACGCCATCAGGACAAGAACAGTTCCGGGAGTTAGGTATTATGTCCAAGCCAAAGACACGACGTAAAACGTGCTGCGGCTGCCTTGACTGGAGTGAGCGGCGATTTCATCTTGGTGGCGAGGCCGGTGCTGCCTTTTTCGCGCATTGTGAGCAAAAAGGATGGTTAACCAGAATACCGGGATTCAGAGAAGTAACTATTACTGCCAGTGGGAAACTGGCATTTAAAAAATTATTCGGGTTGTATACGTAATTTTAGATTGTAATCTATTGGTTTTTATCTATTTTCTCTAAAAGAGAAGACAGGGAAAGTATGAAAAGAAACTCATCGTGGAAACGACACTCAATGCCGATCTTCCGGCGATGAGTCGTTTTATTATTGAGCCTACCCACGTAATGTGGACACAGCCCTAAGCGAGGTTCTGGTTTTCAAATTGTTCCGGGCTGAGACCGCCATAAGCACTGTAGTGTTGCCACCGATTCTAATCACACTCGATATCATTAAACACAGTTGCAATTGAATCGTCGGATAGTGATCCCATTGCTCCCTATTGAAAAGTATCCGGCAGGCCGCCGACCGGATCGCCTTGTCCCCGTCGTCAGGCTGACGGATGGCAAAGAATACGCCGTAATGACCCACGAGTTGGCCAGTATCCCTGTCCAGGCCCTGGGGGCGGTGTTTTGTGAGGCATCGCAATACCGTTCTCAGGTAAAGGCTGCAATAGACTTCCTCATCGACGGGTTCTGACGTTTCTTTCTATTCTGTTAAACAGGCATGCCTTTAATCGTGGGTGACGGGAGCCTGTTCAAATTCGTCTATTGTGCGGAAGAGAAACATCTCCCAGTTTTTCGCATTAAACGGAACCGACATTCCGTTCCTTAAGCGCTCAACGCTATGCGGGTCACTCCGTCATCGAACCAACTTGACCCTAAATCTGACCACCACATTTTCCCGATGCAGAGGGAAAACTGAAAAAGTATCGGGAAGCTTTTTTACGTGAACGTATTGATTAAATGACTAAAAAAAAATCCCGCTTAAGTTTCCTTAAGCGGGATTTTCTAAATTTGGCTCCTCTGACTGGACTCGAACCAGTGACATACGGATTAACAGTCCGCCGTTCTACCGACTGAACTACAGAGGAATCGTGTGAACGGGGCGCATAATAACGGCGTGTGCCGCGCATGTCAAAGGCGTAAACCACAAAATTGCACTGTTCGGTGAGAGAATGTGCAATCTGCCGATATTTTTGGCAAATACCGGCATTTTATCGTGTCCTGGCATCGCTAGAGTGTATTCACCTGCGCTTTTTGTTTGTCGGAAAAGGCATACAACGGCCCTTTTCCCGACAGCGTGAATAGGGATACCGCCGTGAAGGAGAGGGCGATGCCGCCTAAAATCAGGTAAGTGCCATGAAAACCGATACTGTCATACATATTGCCAGCAAAGATGGACATGAAAATGATTGATATCTGTTTAAAGAAACAGAAGCACACCAGATAAATCGTCGCGGAAAAGCGGACTTCAAAGACTGTGGTGATGTATTTGAAGCAGCCTACAATCAGGAACGGCACTTCAAACATGTGCAGCGTTTTCAGCACAATCACTTCCAGTACAGAACTGGCAAAAGCGGAGCCAATGATGCGTACGGACATAATTGTCCCAGCGATGAGCAGGGCGTTTTTACCGCCGATACGGTTCACTATGAGCGGCGCAAAAAACATGATGGTGGCATTAAGCAATTCACCCAGCGTGGTGACGTAGCCAAATACTCTCGTACCTTCCTGCCGGGTTTCGAAAAATGAGGTGAAGAAGTTGGCAAACTGCTGATCGAACACATCATAGGTGCACGATACGCCGACGACATAGAGGGTCAGGAACCAGATCTTGCGTTCTTTTAACAGCTCGGCCGCCATTTTCAGGCTAAAAGGTTTCTGATTGGAGCCAACCTGATCGGCAACGATAGCGCTGGAAGAGACCTCCGGTTTCGCCAACAGCAGCAGGACGGCGAGGATGACGGCGCACGCTGAACCAAGCCAGAAAACAAACTGGTTATTGATGGTAAACATAATCCCGACGATAGACGCGCAGAGCGCCCAACCGAGGCAGCCGAACAGGCGTGCACGGCCAAACTCAAACTGGCTGCGGCGGCTGACTTTCTCGATATAGGCTTCAATGGCCGGTGCGCCGCCGTTGTTGATAAAGCCCAGATAAATTCCGCCGACGATAGAACCTAGCACGATATTGTATTTTAGCAATGGGCCAAAAACATAAATAAAGAACGGAGCAAAAAACACGAGCATAATGGTAATGATCCACAGCAGGTGTTTTCTCAATCCTAATTTATCGGATAGTAAGCCAAATATAGGCTGAAATAGCAGGGCAAAAAAGGAAATACAGGCGAAGATAATTCCCGTATCACTTTTACTTATTTGGTTGATATCGTGAAGCCAAATAGGGAAGAACGGAAAATAAGCCCCCATGATGAAGAAGTAGAAAAAGAAAAACAGGCCGAATATCCAGAAATTCTTATTATGTAGGTAGTACATGATGCTTTCTCCGATAGGCATTATACCCGTCATACTTCAAGCTGCCTGTATGCAGTTCGAGTTATTTAGGGTATATATCCGCAACGTTTATTTTGACGGCGGATATATATTTGCTGGATATAAACAGGATGAAAAGAGGCGGTATACCCGTCATACTTCAAGCTGCAGGTGCGTTGGTTACGCTACTCGGCGCACTCACGTGTGCCTCGCCCTTTGGGAACGCTGCTTGCGTGCAACTCGAATTATTTAGGGTAGATACCCGCGCTCTTTCGTTGTTTTTTAATACTGCTTTTCATATCAATACGGTTGGTGATATTGAAGCGCGACGCGATAGTGATAATGTGTCGCCGTGAGTAAATCATCGCGATGAACGCTGGGACTCCAGGAATCATCGCCGCCAATTCCCATATGGAAGCCATCCAGATTGAGCCAAACACCTTTTTCCTTTTCTAATAAATGGTGGTGAGTACACGTCATTAACTGCGTTAACCCATAGCGGCTTAACCCAAAGTGGAAATTTCCAGTGATTGTCCATTTGCCGTACGTCAGCGTGCGCGTGTTGCAGCGCAACCCGTTTTCTGACGGGAAAATGTAGGGCGTATGAAGGTCATCCAGCGGCAGACTCCAGTGTCCATGCTGTGCAGCCAACTGTCGGTCTGGGTAATTCTCATGTGGCCCAAGTCCGACCCAACTGACCTGAGGTGCCACCTCGGCTAGCTGGCAGCTTAAGCCCACTCTGGCTAATGACGGTAGTACGGTGGCGACATCAACATCGACATCAACGGTCACCATGCCGTGTGCATCAATCTGCCAGCGCTTTTTACTCTGTAGCAGAACCTGTCCGGCATGACGGAATACGTGTGTGGTGACAATGTGCACGGCATCGGCGAGTTGGTCAGCCTGAATGGCGACACACTGCGTCTGTAATTGATAAAGACCGGCGGATTTCCAGCGCTCGGCCCAGGCGCGAGGATCGATGCGATCCACCTCGCTGATACCGATGTCGTTATCCAGCGGTGCCCGGACGAACTGATCTTGCAACGGGGTTAACAGCGCTGGTGTGTCGGCTGCCCACCACTGTTCCAGCCAGCCGCTCTGGCGGTTAAAGCGCCAGCGTTGTTCGCCCTGAACGATATCGAAGTACGCATCGGACGATTGCAGAACGGGCGGTTGCTTCTGCCCAGAACAGGAGGCATCGGGAAGATGAAGCGGTGAAGGAAGTTGCCACTGATCCCAGGCACAGCGGTGATTAGCTTCTGACCAGGCGGTGGCTTTAGGCTGTACAACTTCAACATTGAGCCAAAGTTCTCCCGCGCGATCAACTGTAGGAAGGGCTTCCAGCAGCGTCAGTGTCTGGGTAGCCTGCGGCGCGAGCGTCAGCGGCAGCGAACCTTCTGCGAGCGTTTTATTGCCCAGTGTGATGCGCCAGTTCAACTGCTCATTGTCCGTATGGCGAAACAGGTATTCGCTGGTGACGCGCAGCTCACACGGTGACTCCGCCTGCCAGACGAATTGAATATGCTGCTGTGCCCGCTGGGCTTCATAGAGGCTGGGATGTGGCGTGCGATCGGGAAAGAGCAGGCCATCCAGACAGAACTGGCGATCGTTAGGCGTGTCGCCAAAATCTCCACCGTACGCCCAGTAGGCATTGCCTTGTTCGTCGCGGCGGGTCAGCGCCTGATCGACCCAGTCCCAGATGAATCCGCCCTGCAACCGAGGGTATTGACGGAATGCCTGCCAGTAGCGGGCGAATCCTCCCAGACTGTTGCCCATCGCGTGTGCGTACTCGCAGAGGATGAGTGGGCGATGTTCGTCCGGCATACTGATCCATTTGGTGATCGACCATTTGGGCACGCTGGGGAAGGGCTGGTCTTCATCAACACGGGCGTACATGGGGCACACAATATCGGTCGCACGACTGTTCGCGCCGCCGCCTTCGTAATGTACGGGACGCGTCGGATCGTGGCGCTTGATCCACTGATAGAGCGCATCGTGGTTTGCGCCGTAGCCGGATTCGTTACCCAATGACCAGATAATGATGCAGGGATGATTGCGGTCGCGCTGTACCATTCTCGATACACGTTCGCTGTAGGCCGGTAGCCAGACAGGATCGTCAGAAAGACGGTTCATTGGCTGCATGCCGTGTGTCTCAATGTTCGCTTCATCCACAACATATAAGCCGTAGCGATCGCACAGTCGATACCACAGCGGATGGTTGGGATAATGTGAGCAACGCACCGCGTTAAAATTATGCTGCTTCATCAGCATAATATCGCGCCGCATCGTGTCTTCATCCATGACCTGACCGTGCTGCGAGTGATGCTCATGGCGGTTAACGCCGCGGATCAGTAGCGGTTGACCGTTCAGCAGCAGCAGACCGCTGCGGATTTCCACTTTTCTGAAACCGACATCATAGGCTTCTGCTTCTACGAGCTCGCCTTCCGCTGTTTCCAATGAAATAACTGTGCGATACAGGTGCGGCAGTTCGGCGCTCCACAGGTCCGGCTGTGGCACGTCAATACGGAGAAAAGCCTTATCGTGGTAAGCACCGCGTTCATCGACAATATCGCTGCCGAACGCCTGTTGTGTGTCGCCGATGAGTTTATTACCACGCCAAAGCTGTGCGCGGACGCGATGGCTTTTGGATTCCGCTTCGGTGAGCGTTGCCCTCACTTGAATCTCCAGCGTGCCGTGGCGGAAATCAGCGCTGAGCGGCGTAGTGAGTTGGATATCGCTGAGGTGAACCATCGGTTTATGCAAAAGCGTGACATCGCGGAAAATACCGCTCATACGCCACATATCCTGATCTTCCAGATAGCTGCCGTCAGACCAGCGTAACACCATGACGGCCAGCCGATTCTCTCCGGTCGTCAGATAGCGCCCGATATCAAACTCCGCAGGCAGTCGACTATCCTGGGAATATCCCACCCAGTGACCGTTACACCAGAGATAAAACGCAGAGTTAACACCATCAAAGATAATCCGGGTTTGCCCGCTGTTGATCCAGTCGTGATTGACCTTAAAAGTGAGCGAGTAACAACCGGTGGGATTGTCTTTTGGCACATAAGGGGGATTGACGGGGATCGGGTATTTTACGTTGGTATAAATCGGAGCGTCATAGCCCTGTAACTGCCAGTTTGAAGGAACTGGAATGGTATCGGAATCGGGCAGATCCTGTTGTAACCAGCTTTCCGGAACGGATTCCGGTCGAGTGAAATAGCTAAACGTCCATTCGCCATTCAGGCGACGCAGCCGCTGAGAAGGTTCATCCTGCTGTGCTGCAGCCACGCTGCGCCAGCTGTTAAACGGCGGATGCGCAGGAAGCCTCTGATAGTGAGTGCAGGCTGGGTTTTCCCAATCGCGTCGGGCAAGAATGTCTTGCAGCGTGGCGCGATGGCGTACTGGATACGGTAAAACGGTATCGCTCATGGTGGCTTGGCTCCTGAACGTCTTTAGTCTGTTACTGTGATGAGATTATTAAATTGTTATCCGCTCACAATTCGTATTGCTCATAACATATCGACTCGTCAGGGCGAGTAAAGTGGAACGTGACAATAAAGTGGAAGCGATCACAAAGATCGTTTGTAAAAAGAATGAGAAAACATCGAATTTGGAAGGTGCTACGCAATAAATCAACAAGAAATAAAAAATAACTTATTGTTTATTATCTTATTTTGTTAGGTTTTGGTATCGGTAGTGAAAAATAACCTGATGTGTAAAGGGTTACAAATAATGTAAAGGGTTACAGCCTCTGGAGTTGGCGTGTAATGTCCAACAGATTTTTGGTGAGCTCTTGCAAGGAGGCATGTGTTGATGAATGTACAGCGGTGCTATGGCGCACGATCAATTCGGTAGGCAACAGTAGTGACGTACTCTGAGTAGGGTCGCGCAGCGTCGCGAGCAAACGGGTGACGCCTTCTTTACCTAATTGTCTGAAATCCTGGCGAATGGTTGTCAGTGGCGGGGTGTAATACGCACTGTCCTGAGTATCGTCAAATCCGATGACTGACATCTGTTCCGGCACGCGAAGGCCATATTCGTGCAGGGCGCGCAGAACGCCAAGCGCCATTTGATCGTTCGCCACAACAATGGCGGATATGCGCAGAGATTCTCCCAGTAGGGCCAGCGTCTGGTGGTAACCGGAAGCGGCGCTCCAGTCGCCATGCAGCACTGAAGCAGGCGAGAGCTGCTGTTTTTCTAGCTCGGCTAGCCAGCCTTCATAGCGCAGGCGGGCTGAAATCGAGGTCATTGGCCCCGTCAACAGGGCGATATGCTGGTGCCCCAGTTGCACGAGATGCGCGATAGCCAAACGTGCGCCGTGATCGGGATCGAACATGACGTTGAGTATGTCGGTATGTGGATCGGCATCCATGAACAGGACGGGCGTATCCGCACAGGTCTGACTAATGTGGGCAACTTCGTCCGATGAGAGCGGGACATTCACGATAACCCCGCTGACCCGCTGAGAAAGCAGGTCGTTAACGGCGTTATTGCAGGTGTTGACATCCGGGCGGCTCAGCATGGACATCACGATGTTAATACCTAACTGGCTGGCGGTACTCTTGATCGCTGCGGCGATTTGGGAAGGCGCGTGCAGTGAAAGATCGGTAGTAACGAGTCCCAGCGTAGTGATGGTTTTCCCTGCCAGCTGCTGTGCGACGCGGTTAGGTGTGTAGCTAAGCGCTGCCATCGCCTCTTCGACTTTACTGCGAGTACGGGAGGAAACGTGAGGCGCCTGATTCAGCACGCGGGAAACCGTCTGATAGGAAACCCCAGCGTACTCTGCGACATCATTTAATGTTATGGGTTTCTGTTTCATAGCGGCTATTCCGAGCGTGATTCCATGCGTAAAAGAGCATCATCATAACAAATCGCGTGGGTAATCCGTAACAGGCGTATGTATTCCGGTGCAATCAACGCAGGCCGAAGAGAAACTGACGTTTGTACGCGTTTTTAGATGGTTGTAAAAAGTAAAACCGGGAGCAGGTGCTCCCGGTTTGGCGGATGGCTACTCGATGTTTACTGCTCGGACAACACAAACATGCCGTAAGGGTGAATTTGCAGATAGTAACTGTCGCCCGGATTCGGCTGAAGCTGGGTCGCGTTAACCTGCAACAGCATCGACTGTCCGTGCCAGTCCACCTGCACTTCGTACTGCGGCCCCATGTAGGCGACCTGCGTGATCGTGCAGCGCTGGCTTTCTTCGCCCTGATGGCTGAGCGTAATGGCTTCCGGGCGAATACCGACGGTCGATTCGCTTAATCCAGCAGCAAAGCCCTGCGGACGCGGAATGAGATAACCGTAGATGTTCACGCTGTCCGCCGTAAAGGTGGCAGGGAAGATATTGGCATCCCCCATAAAGCTGGCCATAAAGCGGGAAGCTGGCTGGCGATAGAGCTCCTGCGGTGCGCCCAACTGCATGATTTTGCCTTTGTTCATGACCAGAACCATGTCGGATACCGCAAAGGCTTCGCTCTGATCGTGCGTCACATACAGCGAGGTGATATTGAATTGCTGCTGAAGTTCGCGGATTTTCTCACGCATACTGCGGCGCAGGTTGGCGTCGAGGTTACTCAGCGGCTCATCGAACAGCAGGACTTTCGGTTTGAGGATTAGCGCACGCGCTAGCGCAACACGCTGTTGCTGTCCGCCGGAAATCTGGTCGACGTAGCGATCTTCAAACCCTTCCAGATCCACCAGCGCCAGCGCTTCTTTTACTCGCTGATTGATTTCCGCCTTTGGACGACCAAGCATTTTCAGGCCATAACCAATGTTTTCCCCCAGCGACATGTGTGGGAAGAGGGCGTAAGACTGGAACACCATGCAGATATCACGCTGTTGAATGGAGCGCTCGGTGACGTCTTCGCCGTCGATGAAAATCTGGCCTTCTGTCGGTTTTTCGAGACCGGCAACTGCACGGAGTACCGTGGTTTTACCGCAGCCAGATGGCCCCAGCAGCGTGACCATTTTTCCCTGTGGGATCGCCAGATTCAAATCATCAATGACGGTGTTGTTGCCGAAACGTTTAGTGACGTGCTTCAGTTCAACAAAGTTTTTTTCAGTATTCAAGGTAATCACTCCGCTTAGTCACTATTCTTGGCTTTTGAGCGGGAAACCCGCGCTTCACCGACCAGATAATCGAACAGGAAAATAATGGCCAGCATGACCACAATCAGGATGGAACCGTAGGCAATCGCCATACCGTATTCGCCGTCTTCCACGCGGTTAAGAATGTAAGACGTGGCGACGCGGGTATCTGGCGTAACCAGGAAGATAATGGCGCTGACGGTGGTAATAGCGCGCACGAAGCTGTAAATCAGCGCGGACAAAATGGCCGGACGCAGCAGCGGGAGCAGAATATAGAACACCGTTCGCATCGACCCCGCACGCAGGCTGAGCGACGCCTCATCGAGCGATTTATCCAACTGCCCCAGTCCGGCGATGCCAGCACGGATACCAACCGGCACGTTACGCATCACCATCGACATGATGACGATCACCGCCGTTCCCGTTAGGTAAACTGGTGCGCTGTTAAAGGCCAGAATATAAGACACGCCGGCAACGGTGCCCGGTACCGCAAAGCACAGCATGGTGGTGAACTCGATGGCTTTCTTGCCGTAGAACTGCTGACGTACCACGATGTAGGCGATAAGCAGCCCAAACAGTGCCGTAATCGGTGCCGCGATGCCCGCGAACAGCAGCGTATCCAGCAGGGAAGGCCAGGCGCCGTCGCTAAAGCCTTGTCCGAACAACTTGCTGAAGTTTGCCAACGTCAGGGTGTAATCCACGCCCCAGTTAACCGTAAAGCTGCCGTAGAAAATGCTGCCGTACAGCAGGACGTTAAAGGCAATCCAGACATAGAGCAGGATGCTGACGATCCACACCAGCGAAACGGGCAGCGGTTGCACATCACCCCGGTAGGATTTACCGGAAATCGTCACGTAGGAGCGTTTACCGATCCACAGATATTGCACGCAGAACACGGCCAGTGAGAACACCAGTAGGACAACGCCGAGCGTACTGGCTGCCTGGTAATCCAGCTGTGCACCAGTGATGTAGAAGTAAATCTGGGTGGCGAGTACGTCGAAGTTGCCGCCCAGCACCAGTGGGTTACTGAAGTCGGCCAGCGACTGGACGATCACGATCAGGAACGAGTTAGCTAGCGCGGGTTTCAACAGGGGCAGGAAAACCCGCTGAAAGGTTTGATAGCGGTTGGCACGCAGCGTGTATGACGCCTCTTCCAGCGACGGATGAATCGTCTTCATCGCGCCTTCCAGAATCATGAACGACATCGGCGTAAAGGCGAGCACCTGTGCCAGCCAGATACCGGTAAAACCGTACAGCCAGTTGGTGTTCGTCAGGCCGAACCAGGCCACCATCAGCTCGGTGACATAACCGGAGCGACCCATCATCAGCGTGACACCTAACCCGACAACAAACGGCGGGGTAACGATAGGTAGAATGGAGAAAATGCGGCCGATAATCGCGGAGCGACGGGCGATGCGCGAAGTGTAAATGGCCAGCACCATACCGAAGAAGGTACAGCCGATACCAACGGCAACCGACAGCAGGAATGAGTTCCAGATCACGCGTAAAATGTGCGTCTGACCCAGAATCTGCATAAACGCGAGCGGCGCGAATTCCCCGCTGTCGTTGGTGAACATGGGAATAAAGATGGCGATGCTGGGGTAAAGAATAAACACGCCAATCAGCGCGATGATGCTGATGAGTGAGCCGATGACGAAGCGATCGCCACCCAGCCAGTCAAGCCTGGAGAGCGCCAGCGTAATAATCGCACTTAGGGCGACAAACAGGGCGATCGTGCCATAGCCCATTCCGCGCCCTTCGACCGTGGCACTGATGACCACGAAAAGCGCGCAGAACAGCGCGTAGGTGGCATCAAAACGGTGGCGACCGCGTTGTTCCCTGCCGGGCGTAAATAGCGGACGCGCCAGCAACCCCAGCGGGAGCAGGAACCAGAGCAGGCTGATATTCAGGCTGGACCAGCTGTAAGCGGCCAGCAGTTCATCGCGTGAGGCATCCAGCAGGCCGTAATCCAGGCTCCACGCTGGCAGCAGCAAAAATGTTGCCGCAATCAGCGCCAGCCACAGGAATATAGGATCCCGCTTAGGCGTCGGTGAAAGCGTTCGTGTGTGTGACATAAGGTTCCCTGGTGCTTTATAGCGTTGTTTTATAAGATTGAATCGTCACAGGTATTGGTTGGTGAATAATATTGAGTAATGGTTAATCAGCGATGCTGGGAGCACGGCGTTAAGCGAAATGCGAGCAAGCTGCCGCCGTGTTCCCGTTATTTTTCAATCAAAGTCAATAAATTGAGCTTATTGGCCCATTTTGACTTCGTTAACCCACTTGGAAATCAGGTCTTTACGCACGTCTGCCGCGCCGTATTTGTCCATGTCGTAGTTGATCAGTTTCAGATCCTGCAATTTCAGCGACAGCGGGGACGCTTCGGCGGTGGTATTGGTCAGAATCTGGTAGGACTGGCCTTTCTTCCAGGAGAGTTCCTGTGCTTCTTTCGACAGCGCCCAGTCAACGAACAGTTTGGCGTTATCCATATTGCGCGCGCCTTTCAGGATGCTGACACCACCAATTTCATAGCCGGTGCCTTCACACGGAGAGATCAGCGTCAGCGGGGCGCCTTTTTCTTTTTCCAGCGAGTAGTCGTGCAGGAAGCCGATGCCGATAGCGGTTTCGCCACGCGCGGCGTTACGTGCCGGGGCAATACCGGATTTGGTGTATTGCGACACGTTGGCATTCAGTTTTTTCAGGTAATCAAAGGCCTGATCCTGACCCCAAAGCTGGGAGAAGGTCGCCAGTGCGGTATAGGCCGTACCGGAGCTTTGTGGGTCGGCAATCTGGATTTCGCCTTTGTAGACCGGGTTGGTCAGATCTTTCCAGCACTGTGGAACCGGCAGATTTTTCTCTTTCAGGCGATCGGTATTGACGCCAAAACCGAGGATGCCGACGTAAACAGCGGACGAGTAGTTGCCTTTACGTTTAGCGGGATCGCGGAATTGCGGCATGATCTGATCGAGGTTTTTAGACTGATAGGGTTCCAGCAGATCCATTTCGCCAGCCTGAGATTGCGGATCCAGCGTGCCGCCGTACCAGACGTCAGCCTGCGGGTTTTTCTTCTCTGCATCGACTTTCGCCAGCGTGCTGCCGGAACCGTTGCGGATAAAGGAGGTTTTAACGTTGTGTTTTTCACCGAAGGCCTTGGCTTCTTCCTCGCAGAAGGCGTTGGTGGCGCTACAGTAAATGACCAGGCGCCCTTCGGCGCGTGCGGTGGTGGTGGTAACGGCAGCAACGGTCAGTCCAGCGGCGATGAGGGTAGTTAAGGTACTCAGTCTCATGATGTTTTCCTTCTCTTATTTAGTTATCGATGGTTATCGCTATTTTGATGTCATCAAACGTTCCCGGCGGCTGACACCTGCCATCAGCAGCGGCATCAATAACAGTCCGATGCAGGCTGAAGCCAACGCCAGCAGAGTAAAAAATCCCGACCATCCGTAGTGTTGCAGCACCTGTGCCAGCGGCCAGCCTGCCAGCGCCGCCCCCAGATAGGCGAACAACGCCAGAAAACCTGTCACCGTGCCTGCGGCATCCTTATGGCTGTATTCCGTCGCAGCCAGACCGATCAACATCTGTGGTCCAAAAACAAAAAAACCGATACTGAAGAAACAGGCCGCGAGCAGCGAATAGTGGTGAATCGGTGCCAGCCACAGCGCGGTCATGGTTAAAAACAGCCCGAGGGCAAACAGCAAAATCATCGGTGCGCGCTGACCACGAAACAGCAGGTCCGACCCCCAACCGGCAAACAGCGCCCCCAGCAATCCACCCAGTTCAAACAGCGACAGCGTGGCGTTCGCGCTGAGGAGGTTGAAGCCGTGGCTCTCCGACAGCCAGATGTTTCCCCAGTCATTCAGTGCGATACGAATCAGGTACACCAGAATGTAGGAGAACCCGAGCAGCCAGATGGTACGGTTACGCAGAATCGCATCACGCAAAATCTGGCGCATCGGCATCGGCGGACTCTGCTGCTCCTGACGAATCTCCAGCGCATCGCGCCGCCACTGGCCGACACTGGGCAAACCTTGTTGCTGCGGTTTGTCGCACAACTGCCAGCACAGCCACAGACCAATCACAATGCCGATGATGCCCGGCACCAGCAGCGCGGCCTGCCATCCCCATTCGGAGGCCAGATAGCCTGCGAGCAGGGGAACCGCTGCGCCGCCAATATTGATTGACGTATTCCAGCATCCCCACCAGAGACCGCGCTCATTGCGCGAATACCAACTGCTCAGCAGCCTGGCGCAAGGGGGCCAACCCCATCCCTGAAAGAATCCGTTCAGCGCCCAGACAATCAGTAACCCAGTGAGCGACTGGCAGTACATGAACAGAATGTTCAGCACCCCGGTGATCATCAGCCCGACACCCATAAACCAGCGCACCTGACTGCGATCGCACACGATGCCGGAAATAAACTTGGAGGCGCCGTAACAGAGATAAAACAGCGTCCCCAGCAGACCGATATCGCCTTTGCTTAGCCCTAATTCCAACTGCATCACCGGCATGACAAAGTTGATGCTTTTGCGCGTCAGGTAGAACGTGGCGTACCCGATGACCATGGAAATCAGCAACCTCGGCCGCCAGTAGCGATAGCGCTGGCTGATTTGTGTGGGTGAAAGCTGTCCCGTTGAGTCCTGTCCCGTAGAAAACATGGGTGCCTGCATGGGGTTCTCCGTCGCGTTGAGAGAAGAGTAGGGGGATGCGAATCAAAAAGGATGAGACAAGGTTTTAGGTGACTAGGAATAATTCCTAGCTAATCGTCTTTTTGTTTAAATTTTGTGGGCAGGTTAACAATTATGTGCGTGCCACGCGGCGTGGAGGATTCGCCATGGGTTGCGGTCTTCACCAGCCAATTGCCACCCAGCGCCTGAACGCGCTCCTCGATGCCCCGTAGGCCGAAACCGCCACTCGTGGGATTGGCCCTGTCTTTTTGTGCAATGCCCACGCCGTTATCAATGACGTCGAGCGTGATCATGTCATCCTGCTGCGAAAGCCGAACCATAATCTGCGTAGCGCTGGCGTGTTTGTTGATGTTATTCAGCAGTTCCTGCACCAGTCGGTAAAGAGTAAACACCACCACGTCATCATGCGGGGGCGTGGGGAGCTGATAATCCAGCTGAAACTGAATGCCGCGCGCTGCGAAGGCGAATTCATCCGCCAGATGATGCAACGCTTTATCCAGCACCATCTCATCCAGCACTGGTGGGCGTAGTTGGCGTAGCAGCTGGCGCGTGGTGTGGTGAATGCGTCGCGACAGCTCGCTGATTTGTCCGGCCGCGTGCTGGGCGGCATCGGCAGGCGCACTGTGTTTTACCAGCATGGCCTGAATCTGGATCGCGGTGATGTTTTGGCCGATGTCATCGTGCAGCTCGCGTGCGATGTCTTTGCGTACGGCCTCTTCGGTATGAATGATGCGCTCCATGAGCCGTCGTCGGGTTTTCAACTCCTGCTCCAACTGCTGGCGATAGCGCTGTAGCCGCTGTGCTAGCTGTTGCTGGCGGCTGATGGCGATCCCCAGCCCAATACCAAGCAGCGCCTGTGTGGAGAGAAAAAGCTCCAGTTCGCGCAGATCGTCGAACGCGCCGCTCACCTGACGCGTGACGGCAATCATCAGGCTGCCGAGTACGGCGGAGAGCACGCCGCCTTGCCAGCCGAATTTATACGCCATCACCACGTTGGGCAGAAAAACGAAGATCAGCAGCAGACGTTCCATCTCGGGTGTGAACGCCATTTGCAGGCACACGCCGATAGAAAAAAACAGCGAACACCAAATCAGCAGCGAGGTACGCAGCGGCGGATCGGGGATCTCCTGCGCCAGCAACGTCTGCAAGTGCTGCTGCTTGATGTATTCGTACAGCAGATAGATGAACGGAATCAGCAGGACGCCACCGGTAAACGTGGCCAGCAGCGTCTGCGTCAGCTGCGAATGCAGCCAGGGGCCAATGGCGATACCGTGCAGAATCGTATTGAGCGTCAGCGCCGCCAGTAATAGCAGCAGGCGTTGCCAGTAAAGCGTATGGCGATGCCAAATTTTGTGCGTGATGATGGCCGGAATCAGGCTGAGGAACGGGGAAAGCAGTAGCAGTGAACGCGTCATGAGCTGCTCGCTAATGAGCCAGCTCTGGATAGCGATTTCGGAAAGCAGTAAGGTCGGCCAGTATTTACGCGGCAGCAAAATCATCAGCGCCAGCCGTAACCCTTGGGGTAACAACAGCGCTGCCTGCTGGCCGTTGTTGCTTAAATAGAAACTGATGGTCCACAGCGCTAACCAGGTCAGGCTGTAGAAAAAGGCCAAAAACAGCGTCATACCGATGACGTGCAGACGGCGCATGGCCTATTTCCCTGCCAGCAGTTGGTGCTGGAGCGCAAAGTGCACCAGCTCTACCGTAGATTCACACTGCAATTTACTGAGAATGTTGGCGCGATGCACGTGAACGGTTTTATGGCTGAGTTCGAGCTGTTCAGCGATGCTTTTCACACTAATCCCGTTGATCAACAGGCTGAATATTTCCCGCTCGCGTGGGGTCAGCGCTAGCAGCTCCTTCGGTGGCTGCTGCTGATGGCGGATGGCGTGCAGAGCATCGGCACACAGATAAATGCCGCCGCTGCTGACTACGCGAACCGCCTGCACTAATTCTTCCGGGCCACAGCGCTTTGTGAGATAGCCGCCAGCCCCCGCGTCCAGCGCGCTTTGTACAAAGGCGGTCGTGTCGTAAATGCTCAAAATAATGGCGCGAAACTGAGGGCGCTGTTGACGAAGGCGAGTTAATAACGACAGGCCGCTTTCATCCGGCATGGCAATATCAATCACCGCAACATCAATGGGCTGTTTGAGGAGATGGGGCCACGCCTGCGCCGCAGAGGCATACTGCCCAACCACCTGAATGTCATTTTCTAATGCCAGAAGCTGTGCAAAGCCAGACCGTACAACGATGTGATCGTCAACCAAAGCCACATTAATCATGGTTTCGCCGTGTGAATCAGAAGTCATCAAAGTGTCATAATGCGGGGGAATCAAGGGGCGAGCAATAGTAGATAATTAAAATGGAATCGGCTTAACAAATTCACCATATTTATGGTTCGCATGGTGAAAAGCATATTGATAGAACGCGGAGTTATTTGACTCGCTTAATCGAGGGACATACTGTTTTTTTCTTTAAATCAATATATTGAGAAATCAATGTATTTACGATATCAGGGAATCAAAATGATGAAGACATGGCGTGTAGCGCTGGTGGCGGGAATGGTCGCGGCGGCGATGGCGTTGACCGCATGCGATAACGCAAGCAATTCTGCCAACCACATTAAAGTCGGTGTGATTAACGGCGCAGAACAGGACGTCGCCGACGTGGCGAAGAAAGTGGCAAAAGAAAAATATGGCCTTGATGTTGAACTGGTCGGGTTTAGCGGTTCGTTATTGCCTAACGAAGCGACGGATAAAAGCGATCTGGATGCGAACGTCTTTCAACACCGCCCTTTTCTGGAACAGCAAAATCGTGAACATGGTTATAAGCTGGTGGCGGTAGGGAATACCTTTGTTTTCCCGATGGCGGGTTATTCGAAGAAGATTAAAAATATCAGTGACCTGAAAGATGGCGATACTATCGCGATTCCTTTCGATCCCACTAATTTGGGGCGGGCACTGTTATTGCTGCAAAAAACCGGATTAATTACCCTGAAGCCTGACACGGGTTTATTGCCGACGGTGCTGGATATCATCACCAACCCGCACAACCTGCGTATTATGGAAGTAGAAGGGGCACAGCTGCCACGTTTATTAGACGACCCGCAAGTGACGGTGGCGATCATTAGCACGACCTATATTCAGCAAACGGGCTTAACGCCAACGAAAGACGGTATTTTTATTGAGGATAAAGAATCACCGTATGTGAATATCATCGTGACCCGTGAAAATAATAAAGAAGCGGAAAACGTCAAGAAATTTATTCAAGCCTACCAGTCTGACGAGGTGGAACAGGCTGCTAACCGTATTTTTAATGGTGGGGCAGTAAAAGGCTGGTAATGATAATAATTTGATGGTTATGACGCAGTCACCTTTATTAATGAGGTGGCTGCGAATTAATTAAATAAGAAACTATTTGCAAGGTTGTTTTTTTATTAAACTCGATTAATAAGCGTAATAAATTCTCTTATATACACTCTGTAATTGTCGATGGCGTGTTATTTATTTTGTTAATTAACACCTCAAATGACATTACTATTCACTAATTGTAAAAAGGAAAATTTATGGCTTATCCAACAACAAATCTTACTGGGATTATTGGTTTTGCAAAAGCGGCGAATGTTACCGGAGGAACAGGCGGTAAAGTTGTTACGGTAAATTCTCTGGCCGATTTTAAATCAGCCGTGAGCGGTTCCACAAAAACGATTGTGGTGCTGGGCGCATCGCTGAAAACATCTGCGTTGACCAAAGTGGTATTCGGCAGCAATAAAACCATTATCGGTTCTTTCGGTGGTGCCAATGTATTGACCAATATCCACCTGCGCGCAGATGCCAGTTCATCTAACGTTATTTTCCAGAATCTGGTTTTTAAACATGATGTTTCCATCAAGGATAATGACGATATCCAGCTGTATCTGAATTACGGTAAAGGATATTGGGTGGATCACTGCTCATGGCCTGGGCATACGTGGAGTGATAGCGACGGTAGCCTCGATAAGCTGATTTATATCGGTGAGAAGGCGGACTACGTCACGATCAGTAACTGCTTATTCTCAAACCATAAATATGGCTGCATCTTTGGTCATCCGGCAGATGACAATAATAGTGCCTACAATGGCTATCCGCGTTTGACTATCTGCCACAACTATTACGAAAATATTCAGGTTCGCGCACCAGGCCTGATGCGCTACGGTTATTTTCACGTATTTAACAACTACGTCAATAAATTCAATCTGGCCTTTACGGTTGCGCAGAATGCCAATGTTATTTCTGAACGCAACGTATTTGGTACCGGTGCGGAAAATAAAGGGATGGTTGACGATAAAGGCAATGGTTCAACCTTTACGGATAATGGCAGTTCACCGGCGGCTGTGGCAAGTAAATCACCTGCCGCTAAATGGACGGCGTCATCTAACTATTCATACAGTCTGATGACCACGTCAGCGGCGAAATCCTGGGTGGTTTCTAATTCGGGTGCGCAAAATAGCTCCCTGAAATTCCCGTCATAATCATGTAACGTTTATTTTCATTCGTTCCTGAATATACAGTATTGTGAATTGATATTCATTAAATATTGAGTGCGTTACACCATGCCACTCGGCGGAAATAATAATGTCGAGTGGCGTGTTTATTTGAGTTATTTCGTCAAAAATTAAGCGTAATTAAGCGGCGATATCGTTTCTTGGACTGTGGGAAAAATACCACTCGACCGTTTTCTTTATTAACTCTTCCGTCGCATCGACATAATGCTGGGGTGACGTTTTGACTTCCTGCTCCAGAATAAGAGGAAGCTCGGTGCAGCCCAGAATAATTTTCTCGACGCCAGCCTGCAACAGGCGATCTTTTACGGGGGACAGCATGCGATAGGCCCCGGCAATATCACCGGATTTATACGCGTAGATACTTTCCATTACCTGGTGTTGGTCTGCATCATTCGGCGTATAGCAATCAATATTATCGGTCATCAGGTTATCCTGATAAATTCTCGCTTTGACCGTCGCTGTCGTCGCTAACAGGCCGACGCGTGTGGTGTTGGCATGTTTAATCGCCTGACAGGTCACATCAATAATGCTGATCATTTCCGCACGGCACTGCTGTTTTAATTCATTAAACCAATAGTGCGCGGTATTACACGGGATAATGATGCATTCAGCGCCTGCATTTTCGAGAATTTTCATATATTGCAGCATTTTCTCCAGCGGTGATGCGCTGTGCTGAAGGATACATTGTGTTCTGTCAGGGATATCAGGAATAGACACCGCAATCATGGGAATATGGTCTTGATCCCGATACGCTGGCGTGTTTTTGATCAGTTTTTGCATCGCATCGACGGTAGCACCCGGCCCCATACCGCCAAGAATTCCCACGAGACTGTTCATGCTGTTAACCCTGTAGCATTATGAAATTAAAAGAATAATCGCACACTGCCGGGCAATGTGAATTGCTAAATTCCCATCTCCTATGTAGGATTTGCATAACTATTGTCATCCCTATGCTTTTATTGGTTTTAACGGTGTATAGTGGGGAGTATCTTTATTGGCGATGCAGGTCGTTGGCAGAGATAGAACGTTGGCATAGGGAGCGAAAACATGACGCTGCGCGTTTTGAGTGAGGGGTGATGCTGAACAATATCGAAACCAAGTGGCTCTATGATTTTATCGTGCTGGAAGAACACCGGAGTTTTACGCTGGCGGCCGAGAAGCGAAATATCTCTCAATCCTCATTTAGCCGGCGTATTCAGGCGTTGGAAGCGGCGGTTGGGTTTGACATTTTTGACCGTAGCGCGCTGCCGCTGCAGCTCACCGAACAGGGCCGCGTGTTCCACGCCTATATCCGCAATACGCTGGACGATCTGGAATATCAGCTCAACAAGCTGCACGGCGGCGATAATTACAAAAACAAGATCACCATTGCGGCGGCGCATTCGCTGTCGGTCTTCATCATGCCGGAGCTGTTAAAAGACGTGCCGGATCCGCAGGAAAAAATCTTCTATGTGGAATCGATCGATGTGGATGAAGCGGTACTGAATCTCAAAGAAGGGCGCAGCGACTTCATTTTCTCATTCTACAATGAGGATCTGATGGGGGAGCCCTTTATGCACGAGAAGATATTGGAATCCCGGCTGTATCCGGTCTGCGCGTGTGATAGCGCGGGGAAGCCGCTGTTTGATGTAAGCGCCTCATCGGTGCCCTTGCTCAACTATACCGAGACGAGCTACATGGGGCGTCAGGTCAGCCGTTACTTATCCAGCGCCGATAGCGATAAGTTTACGGTCAACTTCGTCTCTTCGATGAGCGACTTGCTCAAACGCATGACGAAAAAGGGTTATGGCATTGCCTGGCTGCCGGACTATTCCATTCAGGAAGAGCTGAGAAATAAAGAGCTGACGATCCTGAGCATGGAAAATGCGGTGATCCGCATGGGGGTTTATCTGTATCGCCTTGATGCGCGGCTGAATGTGGCTTCTGAGAAATTCTGGCGCTACATGAAAGGGCTGTCATCGTCGTCTGGATTATAAACGTCGCGGTAGCGCGATGAGAGATAAAAAAATAGCGGCCCGCAGGCCGCTATGAACACATATTCACTTACCCAGCATTAGCTATTTTGCGTGGCCTGCTGAGGTTCTTTATAGGCGACAACCTCGTCGCCTACCTCTTCCTCATCATCGTGGATGTCTTTTTCCAGACTGGCCACCACGGCGGTAGAGATACTGTTACCGATGACGTTAGTTGCAGTACGGCCCATATCCAGGAACTGGTCGATACCGATAATCAGCAGGATACCGGCTTCTGGTAAGCTGAACATCGGCAGCGTTGCGGCAACTACCACGATGGAAGCACGCGCTACACCGGCCATCCCTTTACTGGTGATCATCAGCGTCAGCAGAATCAGGATTTGCTGGGTAATGCTCAGATCGATGTTGTAAGCCTGTGCGATAAACAGAATCGCAAAGGACTGGTACATCATGGAACCGTCAAGGTTGAACGAATAACCGAGTGGCAGCACAAAGCTGGTGACTTTTTTCGGCACGCCGAATTTGGTCAGCGCTTCCATGGTTTTCGGGTAAGCAGACTCACTGCTCGCCGTGGCGAAAGCCAACATGGTAGGTTCACGAATCAGCTTCGCCAGCGTAACGATGGCTTTGCCCAGGAACAGGTAGCCAACCAGGAACAGAACGCCCCACAATACGGCCAGGCCGAGGTAGAACTCACCGATCAGTTTACCGAAGTCGTAAAGCAGGCCCAGACCTTGCGTGGTAATCGCGGAAGCGATTGCGGCAAACACCGCAATAGGAGCCAGCGCCATCACGTAGTCGGTCACGCGGAACATCACTTTGGTCAGTTCTTCGATCATGGAAATGATCGTGGTCGCATGCTTGTTTTTGCCTTTGACATAAGCCAGAGCAGAACCGAAGAACAGTGAGAACACCAGAATTTGCAGAATTTCATTGTTCGCCATCGCTTCTACGATACTTTTCGGGAAGATATGGCTGATGAAGCTCTTAAGCGTAAACCCGTCCGTGTTCAGACCCGTAGCAACCTGTTGTACAGGAACCGGCAGATTCATGCCTGCGCCGGGTTGGAACAGGTTAGCGAAGACCATACCAATGAGCAGGGAAATGAACGATGCGCTGACAAACCAGATCATCGCTTTCATACCGATACGACCAACGGCAGAAGAATTTCCTCCCATGCTTGCCAGACCGGAAACCAGCGTAGCGAAGACCAGTGGCGCGATGATCATTTTAATCAGGCGCAGGAAGATATCGGTAACCATGTTGAAATAGGATGCAACTTCTTTTGCTCGACCGCCATCAAGATATTGATGGCAGGCCCAGCCGATTAATATCCCCAGGACGATAGCCAAGACTATCTGTACAAGTAACTTCTGCCTTTGCATATAAACCTCATGTTGATGAATTGATTCAGACAACACAATATTATTGCCGTGTGATGGTTGATGCTTTCCCTGAATACACCAAGCCCTCACCCGAATCTGTTATTGGGGTGTTGTGTCTGCCCGCCGATATTACAACGATTCTTGCTTTTTACATTTTTTTTCTGCGGATTGTTATGTAATTGTGATCTTTGTCATGCGAAAAATGCATACCCATGTCGTGTGCAATGATAAATGGGGATGTGATACGCCAATCGGGTAAAACGATTTTTTCTCATTAATTCATTATTAAACAATGGGTTGCTTTTTGTTTTTTGCCGTTATCGCGGGTGGGCTAAGGTGTTGAATTAGTGTTGCTAATGATATGTGGCCATACATCAATAAAACATATGGTGAATTACTTAAAGATTAAGTAAAAATAAAAGAACAATTAACGAAAAGTTTATATACACGCCATTTTATAAGAAAATTATTTTTTTAATTATTTAAATCGTGACTTTTCTTTTGTTTTTAATGGTTGATTTTTGTGTTGTTGATTTAACGTTTAATTATTGCGCTATGTGTTTCTATTTGTAAATTTCTGGGCGTTTAGGGTGTTTAAAATGGTGTTTTTTATTTTTTAAACATATGTTACCGATGATTTGAGACCTCGCTGTTGGTTATTTCAGCGAAACAGATCGAGACTCACTTTATCGCGACACGCTTTTTCCAGATGCTTTTTCATCCGCTCTGCCGCCGTTTCGCGCTCTCCCCGTTGCAGACAATCAAGAATCGCCAGATGCTCTGTAATCTGTTCTAGCCGCTTGGGATTGAAGGTTGGGCTGCTTTGCCGATATTCCACCAGACGCCGTAATTGATTGACCCGTTGAAGGCTATGGTGGGCGAAACGGTTGCCGCTACAGGCGAGTAGCGTTTCATGAAAGTGTGTATTGGCATCGAACATTTCATGGGGGGTGAGCGTCAGGTAACCCCCATTGAGAATGTCTTCCTGCTGCTTACGGCAGGCGTCCAGCGTGTGCTGATCGATATGAAACTGCGGCGACAGCAGGCTGATCGGCTCGACCAGCAGACGGAAGGTAAAACTTTCTTCATAGGCGGCGACGGAATCGATAATCGGCGTGGTTCGCCAGCCCTGGCCAGTGCGAAACTCCAGCCAGCCTTCCTGCTGAATCCGCGTCAGAACGTTACGCAGCACGGAACGGGACACCTGACATTCCCGCATCAGATCCACTTCTGAAAACTGCTCTGGCAACCGGCGCGCGAGACGCATATCGACAATCTTCTGGTAGAGCGGGTCTTCGCTACTGGTGGCTAACTCCGCGACCAGATGACCCAATTCATGGGCCGGACGGTCAAGATAAAACCCCCGATTACGGTGGTAATGCAGCATGCCTTTTTCCGTCAGATACAGCAGCGCGGCCTTGACCGGCGTGCGTGAGGCATTCAGCACCTGCGCCAGCGACGATTCGATCAGATGTGCGCCGGGGGGGAGTTGCTCGCGGCGAATATAGGCGACAATCTGCCTGACAATCCTTGTCTGTAGGGGAGTTAAAGCCATCGCTATCCTGCTATGTCATTTAAGGGTGTTACGGGGGGCGTTATGTTCTGGTCAGCATGATTCGCTTGCCTGCGAAGCATGCTCCGGCTGGGCCGGAGCAATCCTGAGTTACTGGTGATAGAACGGAAACGCGCCGAAGACAATACCACCGACCAGCAGCGACAGGCTGACAAAAATCGCCCATTTGATGGCAAAGCGTTGATGATCGCCGATGTCCACTTTTGCCAGACTGACCAGCAGGTAGAGTGACGGTACCAGCGGGCTGAGCAGGTGGAACGGTTGGCCGACAATCGACGCCCGGGCGATCTCCTCTGGGGTGATACCATAGTTGACCGCCGTCTGTGCGATAACCGGTAAGATTCCGAAATAGAACGCATCGTTGGACATCAAAAAAGTAAACGGCAGGCTAATGAGCGCGGTGAACACCGCAAGATACGGGCCGAAGCTCTCTGGTATCACCTGCAACAGGCTTTTCGCCATGGCATCTACCATTCCCGTGCCGGATAAAATTCCGGTAAAAATCCCAGCGGCGAAAATGAGCGAGGTTACCGCTAACACGTTAGCGGCGTGGGAACCGATCCGCGCCTTTTGCGCTTCCAGCTTGGGGTAGTTGAGCATAACGGCGATGGCGAAGCCGAGCATAAACAGCACCTGAATCGGCAGAAGACCGATTACCAAAAATACCAGAAGCAGGGTGGTCAGAATAAAGTTAGGCCAGAACATCTTAGGGCGGCGATTGGCGTGGCTTTCTTCATCGCTACCGTTACCGAGATTGATCGAGGCATTCTGGAAGTCACTGATATCAATGATCCCCAATCGTTTACGCTCTTGTAGCCCCAAAAACACCGCCACGCCGACCAGCGTAAGGCTGGCTAGAATAATCGCGGGAAGCATGGGGAGGAAAACGTCCAACGCATCAACGCGCAATGCGGCGGCGGCGCGTGCCGTGGGGCCGCCCCAGGGGGAAAGATTCATCACACCGCTGGCGATGTTCACCAGGCAAGTCAACCCCAGCACGCTCATCCCCAGCCGCTGATAGAGCGGCAGAAATGCGGCAATCGCGATCATGTAGGTCGTTGTACTGTCTCCGTCCAGCGCGACCATTAATGTTAATACGGCGGTGCCGACCAACACCTTCAGCGGGTCGCCTTTAACCAGACGGAGAATGAAGCGTACCAGCGGATCGAACAGCCCCGCGTCGATCATGATGCCGAAGTAGAGAATAGAGAACGTCAGCATAACGCCCGTTGGTGCCAGCGTTTTGATGCCGTCCAGCATCATCGCTCCCAGACCCTGATAGAAACCTGCCGCCAGCGCAAACAGCGTAGGGACAAGAATCAGCGCGATAAGCGCAGAAATTCGTTTGGTCATGATCAGGTACATAAAGCAGATGACCATAGAAAAACCGAGAATAGTGAGCACAGTGAATCTCCTGTTTTTTATTATTTTCCGAATAGCTTACTGCCTTTCTTGTCGGCAAATTTAGGGTGCCAAAAGCCGTGCGGTTTTTGCATAACCGCATATAGAAAGGGATAGGAACGGGTTATTTCCCAGCGTCAGAGACGTTCAGAGGAAATACGGATAAAAGGAGGGAATTAGCTTCCGGGGTCGATACGAAGAATAAACGACAGGTAATGATGGCGAGACAAGGTAACGGTAATCGGCAACATAAACGACCTCGATGCGAGCGATAATAATATTCCTTTTATCCCCATCAGCTGACATCTAACCGGTTGTTTGGCATGACGTTAAGCGGCGAATCGTCATGGCTGGTAGGGGGCTCTTTTTGTTAAAAACAAATTAAATCATTGTAAAATGAAACGCAAATTGCGCTAAATTGGAATAAAAAACAATTGAACGGAGAGAGGGACTGCGATGACCAACATAATTTTAAAAGATAAACAGCGGTGTGAAAATTTAATGGCTGCGTAGAAATTTATTATCGATTAACAGAAATTCATCCGCTTTCATTAATAAATATTTACAAGATGAGGTGAGGAATAAAGATATTATCGGAGAGAGGAGTTAAACGTTGTCTAAACCAGCATGTATTTTCTGGACGATATGTATTTTCTCAATCACATGTCTTGTCTGGGCGCTATGTATTTCCTAAGCCGCCACGGCCTGTACTCAATGACCTTTACTTAATGGCTCGTATTCGCGGCGGCTTAGGCAGGGGGATTAGTTGACGTTTTCTGCGGTAGTACGCAGCCGATCTTTCAACTGACTGTATTCCTGCTGTACGTAGTTCTCCGCCGCGTGTTGATCGTCAATCGCCTCCAGCTTAACAGCGCAGTGTTTGTATTCCGGCGTTTTAGAAACCGGATCGAGATGATCCAACGTCAGTTCATTACAGGCACCGATCCACCACTGGTAAGTCATGTAAACGGCACCTTTATTAATGCGCTCGCTGACGGCCACGCGAGAGATAACCTTACCGCGTCGCGACGAGATCCAGGCCAACTGCTGATCGCGGATGCCTAAACGTTCAGCGTCGTATGGGCTAACCTGCACGTAGCCGGGTTCATCCGCCAGCGTTTGTAATGCCGTGCAGTTGCCTGTCATGGAGCGGCAGGAATAGTGGCCGACTTCGCGCACGGTGCACAAGACCAGCGGATAATCCTCATCCACCCGTTCCATCGGCGGTCGCCATTCGGCTGTCATGAGCAGACCTTTCCCGCCGGGACGATCGAAGTGATTACCCGCATACAGCCACGGTGTTCCGGGGCTGTCTTCCGTCGGGCATGGCCAGGGCACATAGCCCAGCCCCGCCATTTTCTCGTAGGTCGCACCGTAATACAGCGGGCAGAGTGCTCGCAGTTCGTCCCAGATTTCCTGCGTGTTGCGATAGTGCATCGGATAGCCGAGCGCCGTAGCCATCAGGCTGATGATTTCCCAGTCGGGTTTCACATCGCCCTGTGGTTCCACTGCTTTATAAAAGCGCTGGAATCCTCGGTCAGCGGCGGTATAAACCCCTTCGTGCTCGCCCCAGGAGGTCGCAGGTAAAATCACATCGGCAATCGCGGCGGTCTTGGTCATGAAGATGTCCTGCACGATCAACAATTCCAGCTCGTTGAAGGCATCACGCAGCATCGACAGGTCTGGCTCGGTTTGCAGCGGATCTTCACCCATTACATAGTTAGCCTTGATTTTTCCTTCCTGTATTTTGTGCGGAAGATCGGTCAGCGAGTAGCCTACTTTATCAGAGAGTTCAGGCACGCCCCAGGCATCGGCAAATTTCGCCAGCACCGCTTTATCTGTGACTTTTTGATAACCGGGGAACATATTGGGCAGCGCGCCCATATCGCAGGCGCCCTGCACATTGTTTTGTCCACGTACCGGCCCTACGCCGACGTTCGGACGCCCCAGATTGCCGGTCAGCAGCGCCAGACCGGACAGCCCTTTGACCACATCCACGCCTTGCCCCCATTGCGTCACGCCCATTCCCCATAGAATGGTGGCGGACGGCGCGGCGGCATAGATCCGCATCGCGTCTCGAATCAATTTCGGCGACAGGCCGGTGATGTCGGCAACATATTCCGGCGTATATTTCGCGACGATTTGGCTGAATTCCTCGAAGCCTTCGGTATGGCGGGCAACGTAAGCCTTATCGTAGTGGCCTTCGTTAATCAGGACGTTGGCGAACGCGTTGACCAACGCCATATTGGAGCCATTTTTCAACGGCAGCCACAGATCGGCGATGCGGGCGGTTTCAATATGGCGGGGATCGCACACGATGATTTTTGCCCCGCGTGCTTTGGCTTTCAGGATCCGGCGCGCCACGATAGGGTGTGAGTCGGCGGCGTTGTAGCCGAAAATCAGGATGCAGTCGGTCTTTTCAATTTCACAGATGGAATTACTCATTGCGCCGTTGCCCAGCGTAACTTGCAATCCGGCGACCGAAGGGCCGTGGCAGAGTCGGGCGCAGCAATCGACGTTATTATTCCCGGTGACTGCCCGGGCGAATTTCTGCATCACGTAATTGGTTTCATTACCGGGGCCGCGTGACGATCCCGTGTGCATAATCGACTCGGCGCCGTACTTCTCTTTAATCGCTTTTAATCGCGAGCTGGCAAAATCGATAGCCTCATCCCAGGATACCGCTTCAAAGGGAGCGCCTTTCTGACGTCGGATCAGCGGCTGTTTTAAACGCGGCGTCAGAATTTTCGTGTCATTAAGAAAATCCCAGCCGTAATAGCCTTTCAGGCACAGTTCACCTTCGTTGGTGACGCCGTTTGCCCCTTCTGCACCAACCACTTTGCCGTTCTCTACCAGCAGGTTAATTTTGCAGCCTGACCCGCAATACGGACAGACGGTAAGCACTTTCTGCATGATTATTCTCCAAAGCCGAGTCTTGGATCGTAAGAACTGCATTCCTATGGCAGGCTGTTGATGCAGTCATTTAACCTTCGATAATCACCGATAAAGAAAATTAATTTACTGATCGTGGTCATGCTCAGGGCGATGACAAACCGGCCTAACGTGTTGAGCGCTGCGACCTTTTTCCATAGGACATTCGTCTGGAAAATAACGTGACTACGTATTCCTCCTCTTTATCCGTTAATGCCTATACTGTTTTTGACGATATTAACTCTACATGCCACCGATTTGGCTGTGGTAGTGACGCCTATCGGCCGTTTAAAACCATGGAGACAGGCATCTCAAGGAAGATAACATATTCTATTCGTTAGCATTTAGTGTGACTTCCCATTTGATGGGTAATGAATCAGGGAATTCCAGAACGTCTGTGAGATCGCGTGGGATAAGGGCGCGAGACAACGGACGGCACCGTCATGAGTAAAAAGTAAATACTTTTCCGACAGAGCGTGCGGGCGGGAAATATTTGTTAACGTCGCGGAGTGCATTATGGAATTTCTAAGAAATATCAGCATAAAAATAATGGTGCTGGTCATAGTGGCTTCCCTGCTAGTGGCGTGGGGAGTGGCATCAGGATTCAGTCTTTATTCGCTTTATCAGGTCACCAATTTGCTTGATAAAAGTGAGACTCAGCGCAAAACGTATTCCCATCTGGTCTATGGAACCGATCAATATTTTCGCGCTGTAACTCGCATGGAAAGAGCGATGTATTATTTGCAGAGTAACGAGCCCGAAAACGCCAAGAAGACGTTGGAAATGGCACAGGTTGCGCTCAAAAATACCAAAGACTCGCTGGAGAAATTCCAGGCAGCAGAGCACGTTGGCGTCGATCAGGCAACGGTTGATGCGATAAAAAAGACGTGGAGCACCCTGATCGCTACTGCGCTCGACCCGATGAATGCGGCGCTACAGCGTAATGATTACGAAGGATTCCGACAGATATTTCGCTCTGTTTATCCGCCGATTAGTCTGACGTTTGGCGAAGACGTTAAACGCTATTCGGACAGCATTACCGCTTCCTCATTGATTCCAACTGTGAATGAACATAATACCCAAAACCGTAATTCGTTAATTGCCGTGATGGTGATTGGCCTCATCGTGTTGATTTTCACTGAATACTATTTGAGGAACTATCTGGTTATTCCTATTTCAGTGCTCAAGTCTCATTTGGCACAGTTGACGGCGGGGCGCTTAGGCTGTGAGCTGGCGGAATTTGGCAGGAACTGTGCAGGCCGGCTGATTCCCGATATCAAGACGTTGCAGAAAAGTTTGCGTGATACGGTAACGGTCATCCGGCAGAGCACGACGGAAATCAATAATGGGACATCGAGTATCAAGAATGGTAACGATGACCTCTCCAGCCGTACGGAGCAGCAGGCGGCGGCATTACAGCAGACGGCTGCCAGTATGGAAGAGATCAGTTCCACGGTACGGCAAACCACCGAGCACGTTCATCAGGCGCGTAAGCTGGCGCAGGACGCGGCCAACATGGCGGAAAAAGGTGGGAATATCAGCACTAATGTGATGACAACGATGGATGGTATTAGCGCCAGTTCCCGACAAATTTCCGATATCACCTCGGTCATTAACAGCATCGCGTTCCAGACCAACATTTTGGCGCTGAACGCGGCGGTTGAAGCGGCGCGTGCGGGAGAGCAAGGGCGGGGTTTTGCTGTGGTGGCGGGGGAAGTTCGCACGCTGGCACAGCGCAGCGCGCAGGCGGCAAAAGAGATTGAATCGCTGATTGCAGAATCCGTATCGCGGGTGGAAAACGGTGCGGGGTTGGTGAAACAATCAGGTGAAGCTATGACGGCAATTATTGCTTCTATTGCGCATGTTAATGAGTTGATTGGCGAAATTTCGGCAGCAACGGATGAGCAAACGCGGGGTATTACGCAGATTAGTCAGGCGGTGCACGAAATGGATAGCGTCACGCAGCAGAATGCGTCGTTGGTGACGCAATCGGCAGAGGCCGCCGCCCGCCTGGATGAACAAACCAGCGAACTTTCCGCCGTAGTTGATGTGTTCGATCTGGATTCTGATTGCGATCCGGCAACGTCTTTCTCCCGCCCGGCGGTCTCTGCCCCTGTTCCTCGCGCGGTTAGGCAGAGCACCACGCCGCTGTTGTCAGCACATAGTCGTAATAGTGGGGGATGGGAAAAATTTTGATTCGACATGGGAGAAACGTGTGACAGAACGTGCACATGTGGGGTGACGTGAAAACGAGATAAGCCATGAGGCTGGCGACGGCCGGGCGGAAAGGCGTCCGTCGGGTTTTGTTAGTCTCTGGTTATTGTCTGAATACCACGGTGGCTTAATGCGAGTGGCAGTCGGCCCAAAGTCGTGGTGAAACGCGTTAACTGTGATGCAGGTAATGCCTTGGATTACAGAGGAAAAAGGGCATTTTTCTCTGTAAATCTGACTGTGGTAGTGTAAAGAAATGCCATATTGAGACGAAAGTCTCTAGCGTAAGAGTGGTTTTTATTAACTTATGGCATGTTTATTGCTTTATTTATTGTGGGCGGATTTTGTCGTTTTTGCGATCAAAATACCGTATTTTTCTGGGGGTATGAGAGAAAAGTGGTTTTTTTTGAGCGATAAGTCATTTTGAAATTATTTGTTACACACTAAAGTCTTTATTGCTTATATTTTCGTGACGTAAATCAAGACAGATGGCGGCTTCAAAGTGATAATAAGAATAAATATCATTTGTGCTTCATTACACGCTTATGTCTATCTGGCAAAAAACGCTTCTGTTGCTGTGTTGGCTGTTGAGTTGTTCAGTGGCAGTTGCCGCGACCGATTACGCTTCATTCATTCAGGATATCGAAACCCGGCTGGATAAAACGGCTCAGCTCTATGAGCAGCAAAAGCCGGATGATGCCCGCACTGAAGTTCAGATGGCCTATTTCGAGGTGTTTGAAAACCTTGAAGGCCCTATCCGCATCAACCTTTCCGCGCAAAAAAGCTATCAGCTAGAGGCCACGTTCGGTGAAATTCGCCGCATGATTGGCGAAGGGAAGCCGCAGGCCGAGGTACAGGCAAAAATTTCATGGCTGAAGGGTGAACTGGATGCCGTTCTGCCCGTGCTCTCAGAAGGCCACAAGCTGGTTGCACAGGAGCAGCACGGTGCCTATGACAACACTGATATCGCACCGTACTGGCAGCAGAGTTTTAAAATCATCGATGACCAGCTCGCGCTGGCCGTGACGGAATATCAGGCCGGTGATTACAAAAAGGCCAGCCAGAGCGTGCAGCAGGCTCACTATCAGGGGTTTAAAAACTCTGAAATGGAGATGTCGGTCAGACAAAATCGCTCGGCACAGCAGGCCGCTTCCATTAATCAACAATTCTCCGCGCTGATTACGTTAGCCGGCCAGCCCGACCAACTGACAGACGTCGCCTATCGGGTAACCACGCTGTTACAGGACATCGAAGATGTCTTACCGGGATTACCGACTACGCGCGATAGCCAGCAGGCGACGGCAACGCCTGCCGCGAACGCCGATACGGGTGCCGTACCGGATGCCAACTGGGCGAAAATTTCTGATGATATAAATCAGGCCATTGCTGCCGCGATTGCGCAGTACCGTCAGGGGCACGTCAAACCTGCCATCATGGCGGTGCAGGACACCTATTTCGATCTGTTTGAAGCCACTGGCATGGAGAACAAAATTGGTTCTCGCGATGCGGCGTTTAAATCTACGCTGGAAGGCTATTTCACTCGTCTGGTGAGCCTGATGAACGCCAAACAGCCTGCGGAACAGCTGCAGGGGCAGGCCGAGGCGTTACAGCAGGAACTGGCGAAGGCAGTCACCATGCTGGGCGACGGCGGTGAAACGCACTGGAGCCTGTTGATCTACAGCCTGCTGATTATTGTGCGCGAAGGTCTGGAAGCCTTACTGATTGTGGCGGCAATCGTGGCCTATCTGGTGAAAAACAACCAGCAGGACAAGCTGCCGCTGATTCGCCAGTCGGTTTATGTCGCGCTGCTGTGTAGCGTGATTACCGCCGTCATCTTCCAACTTGTGTTCACCAATTCCGGTGCCAGCCGTGAGTTGCTGGAAGGTATTACGATGCTGATCGCCGTGGTGATGCTGTTCTTCATGAGCTACTGGCTGTTGTCCAAAGTTGAGGCGCGACACTGGAAGGCCTATCTGGAAGGCAAGCTGTCCCATTCGCTGAGCAGCGGTTCCATGATCGGCCTGTGGCTGACCAGCTTTCTGGCGGTGTACCGCGAAGGCGCGGAAACGGTGCTGTTCTATTACGCGCTGGTCGGTGATGCCAGCAACATGGCGGGGCACCTCTCCATTCTGGCCGGGTTTGCCATCGGCTGTGTGATTCTGCTTATCGCTTATCTCGTGATGCGCTACACCATTGTCAAACTGCCGCTTAAGCCATTTTTCATGTTTACCGGCTGCTTTATGTACCTGATGGCGTTTGTGTTTGCGGGTAAGGGCGTGTTGGAACTGATCGAAGGCAAACTGTTTGAGCCGACGCTGCTGACCGGTGTCCCGGAAATCAGCGGGTTGGGTATTTATCCTTATGTGGAAACGCTGATTCCACAAGGCGTGCTGGTTGTCGCGGCGTTCATTGCCCTGTGGGTAATGCGGCGCAGGGCGTCTGCCGTCTGATAAAGAAAGTATTCGGCGTCAATTTAATACTGAAAGCAATAAGAGCAGCAAATAACCATAACAACCCCAATCGCTTAGCGAATTAAGCGAAGAGGGACGACTGAGATGAGGATGGGTTTGATGAATATGCAAAAAAGTCTGATCGCGGGTGCCGTTATTGCCGGTATTTTCACCGCGCCTGCCGCGCTGGCGTTTAAAGAACATCCAGCGGGTGAGCCGGTTTCCATGAACGAAATGGAAATTGCTGCTGTTTATCTGCAGCCTATCGACATGGAACCGCGTGGGATGGGCCTGCCTGCTGCGAAGGCGGATATCCATCTGGAAGCCGATATTCACGCTGCTGAAGGCAACAAAAACGGCTTCGGCGCTGGTGAATGGATGCCGTTCCTGACCATTGCTTACACCCTGACCAACACCGATACTGGTGCCAAGCAGGAAGGTACCTTCATGCCAATGGTTGCCAGCGATGGCCCGCACTACGGCGCGAACATCAAAATGATGGGCGTGGGTAACTACAAAGTGACTTATCACATCGATCCGCCATCAAAAGCCGGTATGCACCGTCACACCGATGGTGAAACGGGCGTAGGCCGCTGGTGGAAACCGTTTGATGTCAGCTTTGACTTCAAATACGTCGGCTTAGAATAAGATCTTCTGTCCGCGATGTTCTGTCGCGGTCATGTTCACGCCTCTGCGGGGATGTTATCGCTGCCCGCAGAGGCGGTGATTTTTCGGTTAGGGCACGGGTGCCACCAGACATCACACTCAACCGACGCACCTGTAACTTGAAGTATGACGAGAATATGAGTTATTTCTTTATCGCGACCCTTCAATCCTTCCTGCCGATAGCGCTATTGCTGGGATTGAACTGGAGCCATCGTTCTACGCCGACAATCAGGCCGCTTGGCTGGATCACGCTGCTGGCGCTGTTTGCCGGTACGTTTATTGGCGTACATTTTCCTAACGGGCAGGCGTTTCTGCTGGGGTTTACGGCGCTTCAGGCGCTTGCCTTGATCCTGTTTCTGGTCTGTCAGTGTTTTTCCCACTCGCGTCTTGGCTATCTGTGGCAGGCGCTGCTGGTGGCCGGTTCGGCGGTGCATTGGGGCAGCGATCCTAATCTGACCGCGCTGACGACGACCCATGTGGTGAATACCGATCTGCTGCTGAATTTCAGCGCCGTGGTGCTGGCATTTGGCTGGCTGGTGTTCTGTGCCGCACTGTGCGGCATGATCGTGCGCCGCATTCGTTTACTACGCTGGCCGCTTCTTGCGCTGTTAGTCGCACTGCTACTGCTACCGATCAGCGGTAATTTACTGCTGCTGTTGATGAAATTACAGGTGCTGGGGCTCACCAAGCCGCGCCTGAGCTACGTGGCGCACGTCACCAACAGCGCGTATTTATTAAATTACCTCAGTACGTTGTTCATGGCGGCGTTGGCCGTGGGGCTGGTCTGGCCGCTGCTGCATGCGCGTCGTCAGATGCTGGCGGAACATGAAGCGATTGAAAAGCGTAAAGCGACGGCAGGTTATCGCACAGTACGCCGTACGCTGCTGGCGACAGTCACGGCGCTGCTGGTAGTAGTGTTGGCTCAGCTTTATTGGGACAAGGTCGCGTCACAGCCGCCTCGTCTGTCGGAAGCACAGCCGGTGACGCTGGCGGCGGATGGCAAAGTACATATTCCGATTGAACAAGTGCGTGATGGCAAGCTGCACCGTTTTGTATGGATTGCCGATGATGGCAAGGCCGTGCGCTTTTTCATCATTAACCGCTATCCCGATCGCCTGCGTCTGGGCGTGGTGTTTGATGCCTGCCTGCTGTGCGGCGATCAGGGCTATGTGATGGAAGGTAATCAGGTCATTTGTGTCGCCTGCGGGGTGCACATTTTCATTCCTTCTATCGGCAAGGCGGGCGGCTGTAATCCGGTGCCGATTGAAGGGTGGAGCAACGACGATAATGAACTGGTGATTGGACGGGCATCACTGGCGGCAGGCACGAACTATTTCTCGACGGTGGTATCGATGGACGTCATCGATCCGGTTGATGGTTCCAAACTGACCAACGTGAACGCGGAGCATAAATATCGTTACGGCGGTAAAACGTACTTCTTCTCGTCGGAGGCCAACTATAACCGCTTCCGCGAAAGTCCCGCGAAATTTGCCACTGCCAAAGCAGCGGCAACTGGCGAGCAGGCTGAGGGGGAATAATCATGCTGTGGCGACTGTTACGTCAGTCCTGGCGCAGAAATATTCGGCGTAAATCGCTGGCGGTGCTGACTGTGTTTTTGGCGGCGGGGTTGATCTCCGCGCTGCTGGCGGTATCCATCGACATCGGCGACAAAATGGCGCGCGAGCTGAAGTCCTACGGGGCGAATATTCTGATTGAGCCAGCAGGGCAAGCGGCGCTGCCTGCGTTGTTTGGCGAACGCAGTAATCCGTTGGAAGGGCAAGACTTCCTCGACGAAGCCGAGTTGCCGAACATCAAAGATATCTTCTGGCGCAATAACATTGTCGGGTTTGCGCCGCTGTTGAGCGGTGATGTTGAGATCAACGGGCAGCCGGTTGCGGTGCTGGGCACCTTCTTTTCTCAGCCTGTCGCCGTGCCGGACGAAGAGGACTACCGCACGGGACAAATGACCGTTAGCCCTTACTGGCAGGTGGCAGGACAGTGGCCGCAGGAACCGGTGACGGTGGAAAACGTGGCGCAGACGCTGGTGGGAAAACAGCTGGCGGCGCAAACGGGCTGGAAAGTCGGCGATAAACTCGCGCTGCACGGCGCAAAAGGGGACGCAACGGTAGAGGTAAGCGGCATTCTGAGCAGCGGGGGTGATGAAGAAAGCCGTTTGGTCATGCCGCTGGCAACAGTGCAATCGCTGCTGGGGCTGACTGGTAAAATTCAGGCGATTCGTGTGTCGGCGTTAACCGTGCCGGAAAACGAACTGTCGCGGCGGGCGCGGGAAAATCTGGAAGCACTGAATGCCGAAGAGTATGACCTCTGGTACTGCACCGCATATGTCTCTTCGATTGCACACCAGTTGGAAGAAGCCATTTCTGGCTCGGTGGTGCGCCCCATCTGGCAGGTCGCCGCTTCGGAAGGGGTAGTGATCGACAAGATCCAACTGCTTCTGGCGGTGGTGACCTTCGCGGCACTGGTCGCTTCTGCAATGGGAATTGCCTCGCTGATGACCAGCACGATTATGGAGCGTGCCAAAGAGATCGGGCTGATGAAAGCGCTGGGTGCTCGCCAGTGGCAGATCATGCTGCTGTTTTATCTCGAAGCGGCACTGAGCGGGCTGGCCGGCGGAATCGCGGGCTGCGTCGCAGGCTGGGGGCTGGCGAAAGCCATTGGCCTGATGCTGTTTGGCGTACCGTTGAGTTTCGCGTGGATCGTGATTCCCTGCGTACTGGTGATCTCGGTGTTGATTGCCATTATCGGAACGTGGTTCCCGGCGCGCCGGATTGCCGGACTGTACCCGGTGGAGGTGCTGTATGGACGCTAATAGCTGGATGAACAGCATGTTCTGGCGGCTGGTGTTCCGCGCGCTGCGGTTGCGTATGCAGCGCGTCAGCGTGGTGTTCGCGGCGCTGATGGTTGGGGCGGCGATTGTGACGGCAATGTCCGCCGTCTATTTCGATATTAACGCCAAGATGAGTCAGGAACTGCGTACCTTCGGCGCGAATTTTTATATCGGCCCGGCGCGGGGTAATACGATCCCACAGAGTACGTTTCAGCCGATTATCGACAACGCACCGGCTGGGTTAATCAATGCATCCAGCCCTTATCTGTACGGCATGGCGCGTACGGAGCTGGAGAAAGTGGTGCTGATGGGCGTGTGGTTCGAGTCGCTGCGGCAGTTGGCACCGTACTGGCAGGTCACCGGTAACTGGATTGGCGTGAGCTTCGATGACCGTAACGCGATGATCGGGGTGAAGCTGGCGCAGCGCCTGAACGTTAACGTCGGCGACAGTATCACGCTGGTGGGCGACGGCGGGAAGCAGCGATTGCAGATCAAAGGCATCGTGGAATCCGGCGATGCGACGGACAACATGCTGATCGTCAATCTGGAGCTGGCGCAAAAGTGGCTGGATAAAGAAGGCGCGATCAGTAATGCGCTGCTGAGCGTCAGCAACGATCTGGGACAGGTCGATCGCTTCGCCGCCCAGCTCCAGCAGCAGTATCCGCAACTGGAGATCCGCCCGATCCTGAAAGTGTCGGCGTCGGAAGGCCAGGTGTTGAATAAAATCAAAGGGCTGATGGGGCTGGTATCGGCGGTGATCCTGGTGCTGTCTTCGCTGTGTGTCAACACCACGCTGATGGCGATTGTCGGGGAACGCGCGCGCGAATTTGCGCTACAGAAAGCGCTGGGCGCGAGCGGGCGAGACATTATCCGGCAGATGTTGGCGGAAACCGGCATCATCGCGCTGGCGGCCGTGGTGTGTGGTTCGCTGCTGGGTTATCTGCTGGCACAGGTGCTGGGGCTGGCCGTCTTCAACGCGACGATTTCCCTGCGTTTGCCCGTGTTTCCGCTCACGCTGGGGCTATCCTTGCTGGTTGCTGCGGTAGCGGCGGTGGTTCCTACCCGGCGGGCGATTTATGTTGAACCGGCCAAAGTCTTGAAAGGAGAGTAGGTCGATGTCTGTAGAGGTGAACGTGCAGGAAAGGGCACAGACCGCGGAGGCGGTGATTGAAACTCGCCAGCTCTATAAACGCTTTGGTCAGGTTACCGCGCTGGAGAACATCAATATCCGCATCGCGCGCGGCGAGTTTGTCGCCATCATGGGCGCGTCCGGCTCGGGTAAAACCACGCTGATGAATATTCTTACCTGTTTGGATACGGTGAGCGAAGGGCAGGTCTTGCTGGATGGCGTTGACGCGGCTGCATTGGACGAGGAAGGACGGCGTCAGTTTCGTGCTGATAAGATTGGGTTGGTCTTTCAGCAGTTCCACCTGATTCCGTTTTTGACCGCGCTGGAGAATGTAATGCTGGCGCAGCATTACCACAGCGTGGTCGATGAAGCGGCGGCGCAGCGCGTGCTGGATCAGGTTGGTCTGGCGCATCGCGTGAATCACTTACCGAGCCAGCTTTCCGGTGGTGAACAGCAGCGCGTGTGTATTGCCCGTGCGTTGGTGAACGAACCTCCTGTGATTTTCGCTGATGAACCGACGGGAAATCTGGATGAAGAGAACGAACGGCGGGTGCTGGATCTGCTGCAAGATCTGCATCGGCAGGGGCGCACTATCGTGATGGTGACGCACAATCCTGAGCTGGGGCGGTTTGCTGACCGCATTATCCGCCTGCAACACGGCAAGTATTTCGGTGAAGAGGTGAATCATCATGAAATGGCGTAACGGGATTACCGCACTCTGTCTGCTGGGGGCAATGGCGCTGAGCGGCTGCAAGGAAGAACAGGTGAGCGTCGGGGCACAGGCACCGGCGCTGGCGGTCTATGATTTAGCCGGCCAGCAGGTGGACCTGTCGCGCTGGCAGGGGAAAAGCGTGTACCTGAATTTCTGGTCATCGGGCTGCGGCGGCTGCATGGTGGAAATGGGCGCGCTGGAAAAGCTGAGCCAGGAGTATGGCGATAAAGTAGTCGTGGTCGCAGTGAACACCGATCCTGACGGCGTGGATATCACCTCAATGCTGGCGCACCATAACGTGACCTATCCGGTGGTGCGCGATCAACTGGGCATTACCAAAGAGCGTTATCAGGTCAGCGGCACGCCGACCTCATTTATTATTGATGCCAACGGCAAGGTGACCGATCAGCATCAGGGCGCAAGAGATGAAGCGCAACTGACCGCGCTGTTCCAGAAGCTGGCAAGCCGGACATAAAGGCCGGCTATTTTCACAGCATGTCAGGCGTACCTTTACTCTGCCCGTGAAATCGGAATCTGAACCTCCACAACCGTTGATTTTTTCACAACGACAGGCTCCGGTTTCACCCGCATGGCGTAGATTACGCCGACAATCAGACAGCTGATGCCGCAAAGCGTCAGCAGCGGTGGCCAGGATTGCCGGATGATGAAGGCATAGGTGAGTCCTGCCAGCGTTTCAAACACAATCAGCGGCCCTACCAGCACCGTTGGCAGGCGCTGGCTGGCTTCGTTCCAAAACAGTGTACCAATCCACGAACAAAACAGCCCAATCGCTAGCATAAGTGGGATGAAAACCTCAGGTCGTGGTCCGAACGGCTGCGTAAAGGTGCTATCCGTTAGCGCCAGATGGCCGCACACCAGCAGATAGCCCAGCAGCGCCAGCGGTAGCGTGACCAGCCCTTGTGCTGTGGCCCAGGTGGTCGGCGTATTGCCTTTGTGGTCGCGCAGCCAGCGGGCGTTGCGCAGCGGATACCACGTCCAGCAAATGACCGCGCAAAATGCCATCGCAATGCCGCTGGCATAACGCCATAAATCGAATTCAATGGTCGTTCCTTTCAGTTCCGCAATGTTGACGCAGACCAGACCGGCCGCAATCAGCAGCAGCGAGGGCAGCAGCCGACGCCAGGCTACACGGCCATCATGCTTGCTGTATAACATGTTGGCGGTAACGGAAATCACCACGGGAAGGGTGCCGATAATCATCGTCGAGATCGGCGCACCGGTACGCTGGATGGCGCTGGCGAGCAGGAAGTAATACAGCAGGTTGCCGATAATCGTGAGCTTCGTGGCTTCCAGCCAGTCGCGGCGGGTTAACTGGCGCAGACGACGGCGGTCGAGCCACGCCAGCGGTAAGGCAATCAGCCCAAAGGCCAGATAGCGTCCGGTAGACTGCAAGGCCGCAGAGTAGTCCGGTACGATCAATGGCCCAACGAAAATCAACCCCCACATCAGCCCGGCGGCAAGCGCAAATAAAACACCTATCAGCATGATAAACCCATTTTTTCACAATAGTGCATGGCGCCAGTCTAGGGAGAGTCGGCGATGAATTATTGTAGGATATTGCTGTTTATTGTCCGAGGGAGGAGGTTAGCGCCGAACCGGATAAACCTGTTTTTGGTAGCGAATAGGCGTGACGCCATAGCGCTGAGCGAAGGTGCGGGTCAGATGTGCCTGATCGGTTAGCCCGACGGCGATGGCGACATGAGCGGCCGCCATACCGCGCGTCAGCATCTGTTTCGCCTCATATAGCCGAATTGCCATCAGCATCTGGTGCGGCGTGACGTGATATTGGGCTTTGAACTGGCGCAGGAAATGATACGGGCTCAGGGACACCAACGCCGCCAGATCTTTTAAGGTAACGGGATGAGCGAAGTTTTCCCGCAGATAGGCTTTCACTACATCAAAGCGGTGCAGCGGTTCAATCATCTGGCGTTGTGCGATGTGCGCGTGTGGTCGGAAAAGTTCAATCAACGACAGCAGCAGGCTTTCACTCGCTAACGGGTCGGTTGTCTGCCACAGTGCGGCCAGCGTCATCGCCAACTGACGTGCCGTTGCGGGATCGTGGCGCACGACATCGGTAAACCACCAGCCTTTCTCACCGGAGACGTTCTCCAGCACATCGGGCGGGATGTAGATCATGCGATAGCGCCAACCGTCTTCCGTCGCTGATTCCCCCGTGTGCAGTTCATCAGGGTTCATCAACACGAGTGAATCGACAGGTGCAATATGCTTGGCGCCACGGTAGCGGAATTGCTCTGCGCCGTCGTCAATGGTGCCAATACCAAACGCCTCATGCGTGTGCGGTTCAAAGGCATAACGGCAGATATGCGCGTGATAAAGCTCGATGCCGGGCAGCGTCGGCAAATGCCGGAACTGGGCATAGTCTCTCTCATCGGTAAACTGTTCCGGTACACCCTGCATGTTGTCACCTTGTCTCTCATTCTGATTTCCATCATAGCAGCGATAGCACGTCAGCTTGAAGTCGTGTGGCTTATTTAACGTGAACGGAAATGCTGAAAAAGGGGATAAAAACGCCGGGATAAATAGATCAGAAAGGCATAAATCATAGCGAAATGGTTGATTGACGGCGCACGTGTGGCAAAAGTGGCGTTGTCTAACTTTTTGATTTTAAAATTTATGTCTATTTCTTGTTAGGTAAGGCTGTGCGGCAGACATACCGTTAGTATAAAAAAATATAATCAACTCCATTTGCTTATTTGTTCTGGCTCTCATTACTTGCATCAATATTGCTATCTGTAATAAAGAACAAGGGAGTGAAAGGTGAACTTTCAGCAACTGAAGATTATTCGTGAATCAGCACGGTGCAATTACAACCTGACCGAGGTGGCGAATACGCTGTTTACCTCTCAATCCGGCGTGAGCCGCCATATCCGCGAGCTGGAAGAAGAGCTGGGGATTGAAATCTTCATTCGCCGCGGCAAGCGTCTGTTAGGTATGACCGAACCGGGAAAAGAGCTGCTGGTGGTGGCGGAGCGCATTCTGAATGACGCCAGCAATATCCGGCGGCTGGCGAATGTTTTCACCAATAACGATACTGGCCAGTTGGTGATCGCGACCACGCATACGCAGGCACGTTACAGCCTGCCGCCGGTGATTAAAGCCTTCCGTTCTCTGTACCCACAGGTGCGTCTGGTGCTGAATCAGGGCACGCCGGATGAGATCGTGGCGATGCTCCATTCCGGTGAAGCGGATATCGGTATTGCCAGTGAACAGTTGATTAACGATCCCTCGCTGGCAGCGTTCTCCTACTATCGCTGGCACCATTCTGTCATTGTGCCGGAGGATCACCCGTTGACGCAGGAGCGGGTGATTACGCTAGAGATGCTCAATGCGGAGCCGCTGATTACCTATCGTCAGGGAATTACCGGTCGCTCGCGTTTGGATCGCGCGTTTCAGGCGGTGGGGATGTCACCGGATATTACGTTGAGCGCGCAGGATTCGGATGTGATTAAAACCTATGTTGAGCTGGGGCTTGGCGTCGGGATTGTGGCCGATATGTCATACGATCCCGCGCGCGATACCGGGTTGGTGCGGTTAAATGCCGAGCATTTGTTTGAAGCGAATACGGTCTGGCTGGGGTTAAAAAAGGGTCAGTTACAGCGTAACTATGCCTGGAAATTCATTCAGCTGTGTAACACGGAACTGTCGCTGGATGATATTAAAGATAAGGTGTTCTCGGATAACGATGAAGCGGTGATTGATTACCAAATCTGAGTAACAGCATCGTTTCCTAACCCGATGCCCAGCCAGCGTTTTTTCTGGTTGGGCTGACATTTTCCTTTCGATTTCGCCGCGATTTTTTGTAGCGCGATGCCTGCCGTTTTCTGGGCTCGATTCAGCATAAATATGGTTTATTGTGCCGACAATCTGCTTGATCTGATCGTGCTGGAATAGTAGCATTCCTGTCATAACAATAACTTATGTCTGTATTTTTGTTAAGTGATACAAATAGTTGTGCGTTTTTATTGAATAATTATGTTAACGATTTTTGTATCACAATAGAAAAATTACTCTAAATCATTCGAGCAGCAGAATAAAACGATCGCGTTTTTAACCGTGCGTATGCAGCTTGAAAGAGGCGGGATAATCCATCAGACATCCTTCTCAATAGTCAGTCACCTCCACGTTGATTTTTTCGGTTCGCATTGCGCCGGAGTCGCGCTAGCGCCATGTTTGTGATGGCGGGGAGTTTAAAACGGAAAATGACGATGAAAACACAAAAAATCAGCCTTGCCTGGCAAATCCTTATCGCGTTGGTTCTTGGTATTGCACTCGGTGCCGTGCTGCATGAACAACAAGAAAGCCGCCAGTGGCTCATCAGCAATATTCTTAGCCCTGCGGGCGACATCTTTATCCGCCTGATTAAAATGATTGTTGTTCCGATCGTGATCGCTACATTGATTGTCGGGATTGCGGGCGTAGGGGACGCTAAAAAGCTCGGACGCATCGGCTTCAAAACCATTCTCTATTTTGAAATCATCACGACGGTGGCGATTATCCTTGGCATCACGTTGGCGAACATCTTCCAGCCAGGCCATGGCATTGACATGTCGACGCTGACCGCCGTGGATATCTCGCAGTATCAAAAGACTACCGAGCAGGTGCAGAGCGGTTCGCACAGTCTGGTGGGGACGGTGCTGTCGCTGATCCCGCCGAATATCTTCGCGGCGATGGCACACGGTGAAATGCTGCCGATTATTTTCTTCTCCGTGCTGTTTGGTTTGGGGCTCTCTTCGTTGCCGAAAGATCACCGTGACCCGCTGCTGAACGTCTTCCGCGGCGTGTCGGAAACGATGTTCAAGGTGACCCACATGATCATGCGCTACGCACCGGTTGGGGTATTTGCGCTGATTTCCGTCACGGTGGCCAACTTCGGTTTTGCGTCGCTGTGGCCGTTAGCCAAGCTGGTTATGCTGGTTTACGCCGCGATTTTCTTCTTCGCGCTGGTGGTGCTCGGCATCGTCGCTCGGTTGTGTAAGCTGCGTATTACGATGCTGATCCGTATTCTGAAAGATGAGTTGATTCTCGCGTACTCCACCGCCAGCTCTGAAACCGTGCTGCCGCGTATCATCGAAAAAATGGAAGCCTATGGCGCGCCGAAGTCGATTACCAGCTTCGTCGTGCCGACTGGCTACTCTTTTAACCTTGATGGCTCGACGTTGTACCAGAGTATTGCGGCGATCTTCATCGCGCAGCTGTACGGCATCGAACTGTCGATTGGGCAGGAAATCGTGCTGGTGTTGACGCTGATGTTGACGTCCAAAGGCATTGCCGGCGTACCGGGGGTGTCATTTGTCGTGCTGCTGGCTACGTTGGGCAGCGTCGGTATTCCGCTGGAAGGTCTGGCGTTCATTGCGGGCGTTGACCGTATCCTCGATATGGCGCGTACCGCGCTGAACGTGGTTGGAAATGCGCTGGCGGTACTGGTCATCGCCAAGTGGGAACACCAGTTTGATGAGAAAAAAGCGCAGGCCTACGAGCACGAAATAAAGGGAATCAGTACGCAGCCTGCACAGCAGGGATAGTCCCGAAAAGAAAAAGAGAAACGGGTGCATCGGTTATTCAATGCACCCGTTTCCATTCTGAAGGGTGATTATCAACTAGGCCGCGTAGCTATTTATCACACCCGTTTCTAACGTTTGCGTGCGCCACAGCGCCTGTTGGATTCGTTCGGCATCTGTGGCGAAAGGCAGTCGTGAGGCAATTTTCGGTGCGATTTTCACGTGCTGCGCGATGTTTTCCACTAGCTGTGGGCGTTCGTTCAGACCGAGAGCGCTTAGCGTTATCGGGCTGCCGTAGCGACGCAGTTGGGCGAAGAGTTCTTCGCGGTCGGCATCGTTATCGTGTTCCAGAAATGCCTGTGCGGCCAGACCAAAACCGACTTTCTCACCATGCAGCCAGTCGTGCAGTTCCGGCAGGCGCGTCATGCTGTTGTGAATGGCATGGGCAACGCCGATGCGTGGCACCTCATCTTTCATACTGTTCGCGACGCCCGCCAGCGCGATAACGGCATCGATCACACGGCGCAGCGCCGGCGTGACCAGACCTTGCTCGTTATCTGCGATGGCCTGTTCGCCATACGCATTAAATGTTTCCACAGCCAGTTTCGCCGCCTGTGCTTTAAGCGCTAATGCCAGCCCGTCATCGCCGTGGCGCAAATAAGGTTGGAATTCATACCACTTCGCCAGCGCATCCACGATACCGGCTTTGAGATAACGCGAAGGGCTGTGAGCGATGATCTCGCTGTCCACCAGTACCCACACCGGTAACCGCGTCAGCGGAAAGGGGCCGTTGTGCGCACCGCTGTCGCTGTATATCACGCTGATCGGTGACCAAGCGGCGCAGGTAGCGGCAATGGTGGGGACGGCGATGACGGGCAACTGTCCCACAATGTCGCCGACGGCTTTGGCGACATCCAGCACACGCCCGCCGCCAATGCCTAAAATCAGTTCTGCGTTGAAGGCACGCGCCTGTGCGGTCAGCGCCTCGATCGCGGGTTTGGTGCAATCACCCGGCAAAAATTCGACCTGATAGCGCAAGCCGTGCTCATTGAGGCTGCGTTCGACAGCATCCGCCGTCGTTTTCCATGCCTGTGGACTGGTAATAATCAGTATGGTGTTGGCGTAGGGAGCCGCATAGTCACCGACAGAACGAATGACGCCGTCACGATTCAGATAGGTTTGTGGCGCTTGTATTGCAATCATGTTCGCGATCTCTCATCTCTGTGGGAAAAGACAAATCAGTTGTAACAGCGATATCGAGCGCCGCAAAAGAACAATTCTGGCTATCAATGGCTAGATTTCGCATAACCAGAATGGCGTTTAGCGCTGCATTCCCCAGCGTTTCACCGTGACCTTTTCGATGGTGGAAAACACCAGCCCTTCAACCAGCAGCCCGATGATGATGACGGACGCCAGCCCGGCGAAAACACGGTCAGTATAAAGCTCATTACGGTTCTGGAAGATGTACCAGCCCAAACCGCCATTGCCGCTGGATGCGCCGAAGACCAGCTCAGCGGCGATCAGGGTACGCCAGGCAAATGCCCAGCCGATCTTCAGACCGGAGAGAATCGACGGCAGCGCAGCGGGGATCAGGATCGTGTTGATATAGCGAAAGCCTGTCAGGCCGTAGTTGCGGCCTGCCATACGCAGCGTTTCCGAAACGCCGAGAAAGCCGGAATAGGTATTCAGCGCCATCGGCCACATCACGGAGTGGACGAGAACGAAGACCAGACTCTTTTCTCCCAGTCCAAACCACAGCAGCGCTAACGGCAGTAACGCAATCGCAGGGAGCGGGTTGAACATAGAGGTTAAGGTGCCTAAGAGATCGCGACCAAAACGGGTGGATACCGCCAACGCGCTGAGGGCCAGTGCCAGCAGGCTGCCAATGACATAGCCTTTTAGCAATGTGCCGAGGGAAACCACCATCTTATGCGGCAGTTCGCCGCTGGCGAGATCGTCGCGAAATGCCTGAAAGGTTTGCAGGAAACCCGGCAGCATCAGATCGTTGTTTTGCCAGCGTGCGGCGAACTCCCACAGCAATAGCAGCCCTGCCAACAGCACCAGCTTGCGAATCCAGGTTTGATTCCACAGGCGCGTGGTCAGCGGCAGAGGCTGGGTCAGTGTGAAGTCTTTCAGCGGCGCCAGTTCACGCTGATACTCGGGCCGCACGGGGGGCTGTATGCTCATAAGATTTACCTTGCGTAGAGGTGACGGGGGAAGGCACGTCAGTATCAGTTGGAAAAAGAAGATGGTGAATACGCTGTGCGGTGGTTTGAAAAGCTTCACTGCCCTGGTCGCTCAGCGCGAACTGATGGCAGTTGATTTCCGCTCGCACACGACCCGGATGGGGGGAGAGCAGTAAAACCCGGCTGCCGACGATCAGCGCTTCTTCAATCGAGTGGGTGACAAACAGCAGCGTGAATCGCACCTCTTCCCACAGCGCCAGCAGTTCTTCCTGCATTTTGCGTCGGGTCAGCGCATCCAGCGCGGCGAATGGCTCATCCATGAGCAGCACTTTCGGCTGCATGGTCAGCGCCCGCGCGATGGCGACGCGTTGCTTCATTCCACCGGATAACGTATGCGGATAGGCATCGGCAAATTTCGCCAGCCCGACCTTATCAAGAAAATAACGTGCGCGTTCCTCGGCTTCGGCTCGTGTTGCCTGACGGCTGGCAACCAGCGGAAACAGCGTATTTTCCAGCACAGTTTTCCACGGCGGCAGTTGATCAAATTCCTGAAAGACCATGATGCGATCCGGGCCCGGACGTGTGACTGGCTGACCTTCAAGGCGGATTTCGCCGTCTACCGGAGACAAAAAACCGCCGATAGATTTGAGCAGGCTGGATTTACCACAGCCTGAAGGCCCTAAGAGTACAAAGCGCTCGGCGGGAAAGACGTCGAAACTCACATCATGGGTGGCGCGAACCAAACTACGACGGGTTCGATATTCCAGTCCGACGCCATCAACCTGCAACAGCGGCTGGGCGACGGTATCGTGGGAGTGGTGTGTCATATTGTTCTCCTGCGTAGCGACGAGATGCTTGTCGAATGGGGTCGTGCTGACCGCTTAGCTACCCGGTTGGTCGTGGATTTCAGCAAAGAAATAGTCCTTCCAGGAGGCGGCTTTGTTTTTCAGCACGCCAAGCTGTTGCAACTTTTCGGCATAAACGTAGGTGCGTTCTGGCGTGATAGTGAAATCGATTTCGGGATCGGCGACGATACGTTTGACCAGTTCAGGATCCAGCTTCGATTTTTCTACCCGAATATAGGTTTCTGCCGCCGCGACTTTATCTGCTTTGATAATCTGGGACGCTTCTTTCAGCGCTTCATAGAAGGCGCGGTAGGTTTTCGGGTTTTCATCATGGAATTTCTGCGTGGTGTAGAGCACGTTGAACGTTGCCTGACCGCCCAGTACGTCATAAGAGCTTAGAATCTTGTGCACATTGGCATGTTCCAACGCCTGATATTGGAACGGAGGGCTGGAAAAGTGTGCATTGATTTCGGAACCCCCCGCGATCAGCGCCGCGCTGGCATCGGGATGCGGCAGGCTGACAGAAATCTTATCGAAACGTTTGAAATCTTCCGCGCCATAGAGCTTCGCGGTTTCGATTTGCAGCGTGCGAGACTGGAAACCTACACCTGCCGCAGGCACGGCGATACGGTCTTTATCGCTCAGATCGCGGATAGATTTCACTGCTGGGTTATTGCTGAGTAAATAGTTGGGCATCGAACCGAGCGAGGCGATTGCTTTCACATTCTGGCGACCCTGTGTGCGATCCCATACGGTCAGCATTGGCGGAACCCCGGCGGAGGCCACATCCAGCGCGCCGGATAGCAGGGCTTCGTTAATCGCCGTCGCACCAGAAAGTGTGCGCCAGTCTACCTTGATATCCAGGCCCTGCTGCTTACCGTGCTTCTCTATCAGGTTCTGGTCGCGCACCACATCCAGAACCAGGTAGCCGATGCCAAACTGCTGCGCAATGCTGATGCTGCCTTCCGCACTGGCGCCAAAGGCCGTTAGCGTCAGGCCGATTAGGGCAGCAAGGCGTGTGAAACGTGTCGATTTTTTCGCGGGGAGTGAGTGATTCATCAGTGTTGTCTCATTTTTAATAGTAATAGAATCGGCAATAAAGTAGTTCAGAGCCATCATTTATTATTTCAATAAAGAATACGTAATAAGGGAGGTATGAAAGAAGGCATCCTATTTTCTTGGCGTGTCGCTGATAAAGTGTTTTTTGGAATAAGTTAGAAGAAAGGCGATTTTAATTGGTGCTGAATAAGAGAAAACAAGTAAATAACCGCCTTAGCTAAATATTCGCTATAGATAGTCTTATTTGTCACTTATGGATAAAAATCGGCGCGTTATAGTGGCGACAATGTTAATTGCTATTCTTTATACCGAGAAAAATATGCCTGTCTTTACTCATCATTATTTACGCGATTATTTACGTGACCGCCTGACAGAGAATGACGTCGATGCATCAATTGCCGGAACGGTGGCGGATAATCTCGTTGAATCCAGCCTGAAGGGGCATGACTCGCACGGCGTCAGTATGTTGCCGCGCTATATCGACGCTATTCGGGAAGGTGGGCTTTCGCCCCACGCACTGGCGGAGAAAACGCTGGATTTCGGTCCGCTCATTTCGTTTGACGGGCAGCAGGGCTTCGGGCAGGTGGTCGCAAAGCAGGCACTGACGGAAGGCATTGCGCGTGCGCAAACGCACGGTCTGGCGGTGGTGAGTTTAGCCAACGCACACCATTTGGGGCGTATCGGCGCGTGGGCGGAACAGGCCGCAGAAGCCGGGTTGGTATCGCTGCATTTCGCCAATGTGTATACCAAACCAGTGGTGCTGCCGTGGCAGGGGCAGCAGGCGCGCTTCGGGACGAACCCGTTCTGTGCAGGGATTCCGGTTGAACACGACGATCCGGTGATTCTGGATTTTGCTACCAGCGTGATTGCAGGTAACAAAGCGCGTATCGCCTGGAACGAGGGCAAATCGGTCGCGCCCGGCTGCATCGTCGATAACGAAGGTAACCCGACGGTCGATCCTCGCTGGCTGATGGAACAACCCTTGGGCGCGCTGTTGCCGTTTGGCGAGCATAAAGGATCGGGGCTATCGCTGGTTTGCTCTTTACTGGGGGCGGCGCTGACCGGTGGGAAAACCGAGCGCACGGCGAAAGGCGAGGGCAAGCAGATTATTAACAGTATGCTGTCGATTTTAATCGATCCGCAGAAATTAGGCGGTGCGGCCACCTATCAGCAGGAAATACCTGCGTTATTAGAATGGGTGCGCCAATCCCGCGATGATAATGAATTATTACTGCCGGGCGATAAAGAAAAACAAACCTATCGCCAGCGGCAGGAGAACGGTATTTTTGTCGATGATGTCAGTTGGGGACAACTCTCTTATTTAAATAAAAAAGTGGCCTGATGTATTAATTAATTATTTATTAACTTATTTAACTGATTTTTTATTTAACTCTATAGGGGAAAATAATGAAAAATAGATTGAGTGTTGCCGGCGTCAGTGGTTTGTTATTAATCACGACATCTGTACTGGCGGTGGAAAAGCATCCTGATGAGGTGCGCGTGGCCTACAGTGGCGGTTCGCAGGTATTAGTCTTAGCTAAAGCCGATGGTTCGTTGCAAAAAGCATTGGGTGCGCCAGTAAAGTGGGTGCAGTTTGCTTCTGGTGCTGATGCGCTGAATTATTTCGCCAGTAATGCGATAGATATCGCCAACTTTGGTTCCAGCCCGGCGACAGCCGGTATTGTCAGGAAACTGCCGGTGGAGATCGTCGGTGTATCTGGCGTGATCGCCACGTACGAGCGTCTGATTGCCAAGTCTGGTATCGCCACGCTGAAAGATATCGAAGGTAAGCGTGTCGCCTATCCGCCAAATTCCACCGCGCAGTACGCGCTGGAAGCGGCAATCGCGGTGAATAAACTCGACCGCAGCAAGATTACGCTTATTCCGCTACGTCCGGCTGAGATGGTGGCGGCATGGAAGCGTGGCGACATTGATGCAGGCTACGTCTGGGCCCCATTTGCGCAGGAGCTGGAAGCCTCCGCCGGGCATGCTATTTTTGCGACCAAAGATCTGCAAAAAGATGGGTATCTGATTTACAACAACTATGTGGTCAGAAAGGCTTTTGCCCAGCAGTACCCTGAAACGGTGGCGCGCTTCCTGCGCGTACACCAGTTGAAAGTGGATGAGTTCCGTCAGGATCCGGAAAAAGCGGCGGCGATTGTGGCAAAAGAAGTCGGTGCGCCCGTTACGACGGCAACCAATACGCTGTCAGGGTTGGAATACCCGACGCTGGAACAGCAGGCGACGGCACAGTGGCTGGGTGACGGTAGCAACACCGATCGCAGCGGTATCGGTCAGGCAGTCGCAAAAACGGCGCATTTTCTGGAGAGTATCGGCGAAGTTCGCCAACGCGATATTCCTGCATCGTTCGCCGACTCCATTAATTCCTCTTATCTGAAGCAGGCTGCGAAAGGGAATTAACGGGTCGTGAAAAGAACGTCTTATGTATTATTGAGTATCGCGTCTGTGGCGGCGGTGTTCACGTTGTGGCAAGTGGCGGGCGCGAAGCAGTGGGTCGATCCGTTGCTGCTACCGCCACTGTCAGACATCATCCTGACTGCTGGGGAACTGGCGCAGGATGGCTATCGGCAGGTGCCGCTATGGGAACATATTGCCGTCAGCGTCGCTCGGGCGCTAAGCGCTTTCAGCGTCGCCATTATTCTGGGTGTTCCGCTTGGCCTGTTGATGGGGCTATCGCCTCCGATTGCTGCCGTTTTTAATCCTTTCGTTCAGTTTCTCCGGCCACTGCCTAAAATCGCACTGATCCCGCTGGCGGTAGTCTGGTTGGGAATCGGTGAGGCATCCAAATTTTTCCTGATCTTTATCGCGACGTTTCTCAGCGTCGTGGTGGGGGCTTGTGCCGCTGTTGAGCGCGTGGAACGTTCCCGTATCCGCGTCGCACAAACGCTCGGCGCCAGTCGCCGACAGATCTTTTTCCACGTTGTTTTGCCCGATACGCTGCCGGAGTTGTTCACCACGGTGCGACTGGCTATCGGTATCGGTTGGACGTCCCTGATTGCGGCAGAAATGGTTGCGGCCACGTCGGGCATTGGCTGGATGGTCATGAACGCCAGCGCTTATCTGCGTACCGATATCGTGATGTTGGGCATTTTATTATTAGGCGGCATTGGCTATGTGCTCGATCTGTTATTGGTTGGTGCACAGCGCGTCTTCGTGCCGTGGGCGGGGAAATCATCATGACAGAACCTTCTCAGCCCGTTGCGCCACACATTGTTGTGGAGCACGTTAGCCTCACATTTCCGTCACAACGCGGCCCGCTAACGGTGCTGGATGACGTTTCTCTCCAGATAGCGAAAGGTGAATTTGTGGTGCTGCTGGGCCCTTCCGGCTGCGGCAAATCCACCATTCTTAATATGATCGCCGGTTTTGAAACTGCCGATAAGGGGCGCGTGCTGTGCGGCGATGAACCTGTTCGTCGTCCGGGCCCCTCGCGCGGCATGGTATTTCAGCAGGCCAATTTATTTCCCTGGCTCACCGTGCTGGAAAACGTGACGTTTGGACCACGGATGCAGGGCGCAAATAAAGCCCAGCTTCAACGTGAAGCAGAAAATTATCTGGCACTGGTTGGGCTGGAAGGATTCCAGCAGCACTACCCCTGGCAACTCTCTGGCGGAATGAAACAGCGGGTGGCGCTGGCACGTGCCTGGCTGCCGAACCCTGAGGTGTTGCTGATGGACGAGCCGTTTGGTGCGCTGGATGCTCAAACCCGTTTGATGATGCAGGAACTGCTGCTATCTGCCTGGCAAAAAACCGGCACCACGCTGTTGTTTGTCACGCATGACGTGGACGAAGCGCTGTTCTTGGCTGACCGGGTATTGGTGATGTCCGCGCGTCCTGGTCGTATTGCAGAAGCCATCCCACTGCCGTTTGGCCGCGAAAGAGACATTGAAACTCTGGCACAGCACCCTGACTACGCCGCCTTGAAGCAGCGTATTTTACATCGCGTTCGTGAAGAAGCGCGTCGTCACCTCAATCTCTAATCCGAATTTCAGGAGACTATTATGCACCTTGCCCGATTCCCCCGTTTGTCACTGGGCCATTTTCCTACACCGCTGGAGGCATTGCCGAATCTGTCTGCCTATCTGGGCGGGCCGACGATTTATATCAAACGCGACGATGCGACAGGACTGGCAACGGGTGGGAATAAAACCCGCAAACTGGAATTCCTGTTAGCCGATGCGCAACAGCAGGGTGCGGATATCATTATCACGCAGGGCGCGACGCAGTCTAACCATGTACGGCAAACCATTGCGGCGGCGACCAAGCTGGGGCTAAAAACCAAAGTGCTGCTGGAAAAGCGCGTGGAGGACTACGGCGAAGACTACCAGCGTTCCGGCAACGTGCTGCTGGATCATCTGCTTGGCGGTGAAATTATCGATCATCTGCCCGCTGGAACGGATATGCAGCAGGCGATGGAAACGCTGGCAGAATCGCTGCGCAAAGAAGGATTGAAACCTTATATCATTCCCGGCGGCGGCTCCAGTCCGGTCGGCGCACTGGGCTATGTCGCCTGTGCGGAAGAGTTGTTGTTTCAGTCCAGCCAGCAGCGCCTGCGCATCGATCATATTGTGCATGCGACGGGGAGCACGGGGACGCAGGCGGGATTGGTTACCGGGCTGGCGGCGACGCATAGCCAAATTCCCCTGTTGGGCATCAGCGTCAGAGCGCCGAAAGCGAAGCAGGAAGAGAATGTTTACGCATTAGCGCAGCGCACCTGGCAACTGCTCGGTATTCCGGGGGAACTGCCGCGCAGTGCTGTGCAGGTGAACAGTGACTACGTTGGCAAAGGGTACGGTATTCCAACCGAAGGAACGCTGGAGGCGCTCAGGCTGCTGGCGCAACTGGAAGGGATTCTGCTCGATCCGGTCTATTCCGGCAAAGGCATGGCGGGGCTGATCGATCTGATTCGTCAGGGACATTTTCGCGCCGATGAAAACATTGTCTTCATCCATACCGGTGGGTCAGCCGGACTGTTTGGTTACCGTCAACTGTTTGAACAGACGGCCGCACAATGAGTTCGCCGCTGATTGGTGTGCTGGGTGGCATGGGGCCGCTGGCGACGGTCGATCTGCTGCATAAAATCATTGAAGAAACACCAGCCAGCCGCGATCAGGATCATGTGCCTGTGATTGTCTGGAATGTGCCGCAGATTCCAGACCGCCAGCAGGCACTGGCAGGAACGGGCGAATCGCCGTTGCCGATGCTTTTGCATGCCGTTCGGCAGCTTAACCGCTTGTCGGTCAGCCATATCGTGGTGCCGTGCAATACGGCACACCACTGGTTTGATGCGCTGGCGGAGGAAAGCCATGCGCCGCTGGTACACATTGCGGATGCCACGTTGCACGCCATTACACTGCCTGCGGAGGCAAAGAAAGCACCGCAAAAAATCGGGCTGATCGCGACTCACGGAACGCTTAACGCCGGGTGGTATCAGCAGCGTTTTGCCGCGCAGTTAGGGGCTGAAACCGTGGTGCCGGACGAGCAGGAAATGACGACACTCTTCGTGCCGGGATGCTATGCGGTAAAACGCGGAGAATTACAGCACGGTGGACGCTTGCTGGATCAGCTTGCCGCACGGCTGGTAGCGCGAGGTGCGGAACGTCTGGTGCTGGCCTGCACGGAAGTGCCTCCTGCGTTGGAGACGGTATCATCACGCTGGCGAGATATCAGCATCGATCCGACACGAGCATTGGCACAGGCTTGCGTTCGTCTTTGGCAGCAAAGATAAAAAAACGCATAGTGCGTTTTTCAACGTTGCTGGCGACGGCCCGTGAGGGTGCCGTGCCTTCCGGCATAAAAAGCCGCCCATCGCTGGGCGGCTTCTAGGTACAGAGAACTGAATTACAGGAAACCGTACATCGCAGCGAACACCCAGCCAAAGACGCAGGATGTGCTCACACCGATCAGGCCCGGCAGAATAAAGCTGTGGTTGATAACGAAGCGGCCAATTTTGGTGGTGCCGGAGCGGTCAAACTGGATAGCCGCCAGATCGCTTGGGTAGGTTGGCAGAATGTAGTAACCATAGCAGGCTGGCGCAGAGGCCACGATATACGCCGGATCCACACCGATAGCCAGCGCAACGGGGACAATGGCCGCCAGCGCCGCTGCCTGCGAGTTCACGAACTTCGATACAATCAGCAGGATAATGGCGTAAGCCCAAGGGTAGACTTTCACCAAGGAACCGAGCGTACCTTTGATCTCTTCCAGATGCGCGCCGAACATGGTTTCCGCCATCCAGGCGATGCCGTATACCGCGACGATGGCAATCATCCCTGAACGGAACACTTCATTCTTCGAGATCGAGGACGGATTGGTTTTGGTCGCAATAATGATGATGGCACCAGACAGCAGCATAAACATCTGAATGACCAGCACCATCGACAGTGGCTTACCGGCAAAGACCGGACGCAATTGTTCAACGGCACCCAAAATTGCTACCGCAGCGATGGTTGCCAGAAAGATCCACATAGCGATCCAGTTGCTGCGTGGCAATTTTCTATCCAACAGCGTAGCGGTATCGCCATACACGTACTGTTTGTTTTCTGGATCGGCGATGAATTTCTGGAAATCCTCATCCTTATCCAGATCTTTACCGCGGAACCAGCTGAAAATCCCAATCGCCAGAATGCCCAGCAGGGTAGAAGGGATGGTAATCGACAGCAGGTCGAGGAATCCCAGATGCTTACCCTGGAAGGTGAAGTTAGCCAGCATGGCAACCAGCGAGACAACCGCAACAGAAACCGGGCTGGCGATAATCCCCATTTGTGCGCCGATCGAACTGGCGGCCATCGGTCTTTCAGGGCGGATATTATTCTTGATGGCGACATCATAAATAATCGGCAGAATGGTATACACCACGTGGCCAGTACCGCACAGGATAGTCAGAATACAGGTGACGAACGGCGCGATAATCGAAACGTATTTCGGGTTACGCCGCAGCATACGTTCCGCGATTTGCAGCATCACATCCAGCCCGCCCGATGCCTGAAGCGTTGCCGATGCGGCCACCACGGCAATGATGACCAACATGACGTCAACGGGCGGTTTACCCGGTTGCAGTTTAAAAATAAAGACCAGAATAACAAGTCCAATCCCGCCTAATAAACCCAGCGCGATCCCGCCTTTTCGTGCCCCGTAAAAAAGGCAGATCAGGACAATGACTAATTGAATGATGAAGTCCATAGTAGCCCCATTGCATTGCTTTATAAGATGAACTGATTAGTTAGAATTAAAATAAGTGAGTTTTTACTGTGGGTACTATATGGACGGGTGGTTATTTATTTTCTTGATCTAAATCTATTAATTTTTATCTTTGCGCTATTTCCGGAAAATAAAAGATCCCGGTCGCAATAATGGCGCATTTATGATTTCTTTAGTTATTTAACTGTGATTTTAATTTATTAATGGCGGGGCGGAGCGTCAGTTGGTGAGGTTGTTAATGATTTGGTGGGTTTTTTAAAAGTGATTAAATTTTCGTTCTTATTTTGTTGTTTTCAGTGTTCTTCTATTTTTTATTTTCGTTAATTATTGCCATAAAAAATCCAACCTTAATGTTACTCTGGATACCTCTAATGGGGTATTTTTGCATATTGTATTGTTTTTAAATGATTACTTTAAAAATGATAAAATGAATCCCTTTTTGATAATGAAGTCAACGCCAGGCCGTCGAGGATGGGGAGAAAAAATAAAAAGGGTTGCCGCGTCACCGTTATTCACGCCAGAAATATAGCTGACGAATTTGCCGCTATTTTTACATCGAGTGCGAAGGGGAATATTTTTATAGTGTGATTGGTTATTAGCATAAAAATTTTTATGATTTTTTTAGAATATCTGAATGCGACTTATTTTCCTTTCTAAACTGAGCGTGGCCGAATACTGGCCACGGCGCTATCTCTTATATCGTTTTCCGAACTTGTGTCGCTAGGTATGTACGAAATAGGTCGCTAACTGACGCAACGTCTGCTCGTCCAGTGTACCGGCGTAGTAACGCAGCTGTAGCCAGGCCGTCAGCCAGGTATAACGTGCTTCGGTCAGATCGCGCCGTGCACCGTAGAGCTGCTGTTCAGCATTCAGTACGTCAAGATTCACGCGCTCTCCACCTTGAACGCTCTTCTGTGTGGCGGTAACCAGTGCCAGTGCTGATTTTTCCGCCAGCTCATAGGCACGGATTTTCGCCTGACTGCTGGTGACCAGATTAAACTGGCGACGCAGTTCCGTCTGTATTGTCGCCGTCTGTTCGTCCTTTTCCCGTGCCGTCTGCTGATAGCGCTCCTGCGCCTGACGCGTTGCGGCAGAGACACCGCCACCAGCAAAAATCGGTACGCTGACGCGGATACCAATCGATCGCGTATCGTATTTCTGGTTGTAGCTGTTTTCGGTGTCTGATTGCGTATTGCGCGTGCTGGCGACCAGTGTGACCTGCGGCAGGTGACCCGCCCGGTTACGCTCAATGCTGTATTTCACCACGGCCAGCGACAGTGCGATGCCGACGGCAAGAGAAAGTGGATTCAGTTGTAACAATCGGCTGTCTTGCTGTTGTGTTCTTTTAAACATTTTCGCCTGGTCTGCCATTCGTTAAATCATCAATAAGCATTAATAAACAAAGGGATACTTACCCCTTTTTTTATTAATGAAAATGATAATAAAAATCATTACCTAAATATGAAGACGGCTGAGAAGACAGAACCCGTAAAAAAATATTTAAATTTTTTCTATGGCACGTTGCGGTCTTGTGAACGTAAAGGGCGTTTGTGAGAGATTGCCACGCCTGAGCAGCGTGGCAGGGATGGGGAAGACAGGGGAGAAAGAGATCAGTACAGAACGGTGACGCCGGGGAGTGAAACGGTTTTGGCACCCAGTTCGGTGGCGATGGTTTGCAATGCGCCATCCAGCTCGTTCAGCGAAAAAATGCCGCTGACCTGACGCTGACGCAGCGCTGACGTAGGGATGACGATCGTGCCAGCGCGATACTGATTGATACGGGCGATGACGACCGCCAGCGGCTGTTGATCAAAGATCAGCAGGCCGCGCCGCCAGTCTCCACGCTCGCGGCTATTCCAGCCGGGGAGCCGCGTCATCCCTTGTTCGGTATAGCGTGCCGCCTGTTGCTCATCAAGCTGCAATGATTGTCCGTTTGCCGTGACCTGAACGCTGTGTTCCACCACGCCGACGGTCGTGGTCTGTGATGAATTCTGCACGATAAACTGCGTGCCCAGCGCCTGTGTGGTGCCTGATGCAGCATCAACCAAGAAAGGGCGTTTTTCCTGTGCGGTCGTTGGGGCGACGGTGAACCAGGCGGAGCCTTGCAGCAGCGTGACGCGACGCTCTTGCGGCGTATAGGCGAGCGAAATGGCGCTGCCTGCATCCATATCGACTTCACTGCCGTCCGGCAACGTAACGTGTTTGACCTGATGTGCTGCATGATAATCCGAGCGCAGCATGAGGATGCCGTCTGAAATCCAGGTTGCGCCGATACTGAAGCCCAGTAGTAGCAAAGCCGCGATTTTCCACTGCGTTGCACGATTAACGCGCCTGATGAGAAAGGTGGCCGGCGGCTGTGGTTGCAGCACCTGCCGTTGCTCGGCGCTGAGTGACCCGAGCCCATGCCAGAGCATCCCTGCCTGTTCCAACGCGTGGCGATGGCGCGGATCCTGTGCCAGCCAGTGCTGGAATGCCAGTTCCTGTTCATCGTCCAGCGGCGCTTCGGCCAAACGTATGGCCCAGCGTGCTGCCTGCTGCTGGATTTCAGGAGGATAATCGTTCATGTCGTAGGCCTGAAGTGTGTGGGGTCTCTAAATAGGTAGACGTCTGGCGGCAATAAACCCGTAAATAATTTGTGATTATTTCATGATGGGGGCCGCGTTTCACGAGGCGCGTATCGTCATCATCGCATGCAGCGTCATGGCGAGATGTTTCTCTACGGTGCTGAGGGAAATCTCCAACTGCTGAGCAATTTGCGCCTGCGTCATGTGTTCAAACCGGTGCAGATGAAATATCAACTGCGTGCGTTCAGGTAGCGTCGACAGCACATTTGCCAGACGTTCCAGCTCCTGTTGGGCGATGGCCGTTTGATCGAGCTGGGGCGCGGCATCCGGCAGGTATTCCAGCGCCGCCTCCGTATCGTCAACGGATGCCGCCATCTGCCAGCGCTGCTGGTGGCGGACATGGTCGAGCAGCAAGTTATTTGCTGTCTTATAGAGATACGCCTTCTTGTCGTCTACATCATTCTGCTGTTCCAGCCGTTGTGCCAACCGTAAAAAACTCTCTTGCACCAGATCGGCTGCTGCCTGAGGGTCGCGCAGTTTATGATTGAGATAGCGTTCTAACCGCTCTGCATAGTGGTTGAACAGCATTCTGAGTTCAGACTCTGACATGCCAACGTCCCGTCAGGTGACCTTCCCGCCGACTCTGCGGCAACAGAACCCCTTTCCCTTGTCACAGTGATCTTCATAGCAATGCACGGCACTGTCCGTCGACGGGGTAAGGCCCTGAATAATAAATTTAATGTAATTGATAATTATTATCACATATGCCGCAGCGAAAAGCAGAGTTAAATCTTCTTCAGATTGGCGGATTTTCGCCATCGACTACACTTACCTTTGCTGGCTTATTATTTGATCAGGAGAGACGAGATGACCACGAAGGACTCAGCGCAGGATCCTAAAGAAGTAACGGTCAGCGAAGGACTGGCAAAGGTGCATGAGGCATCAGAGCAGTTGACGGAAGAAGAGATCGAGGCGTTGGCGGAAGAAGCCAGACAGGCCGCAACGCAGACAAAGAAAGCATCGGGCAACGCGACTTAGCGTAAGGCCGCCAGTTGCAGCATGGATTGATAGGTAGGCGCAAGGTGGCAGGTTTTTTGCACAGACATTTTGCAGATAGTGGTGAAAGACACGACGGTTTTCTCTCTGTAAGGAAAATGTATGCACGACAAATTACTCATAGAAGGCAAGCTGGTTGCGGGTAAGGGCGAGGCGTTGGCGGTATTCAACCCTGTCACGGGAGAGCAAATTGCCGCCATTGCGCAGGCCGATCTGCACCAGGTTGATGCAGCGGTTCTGGCTGCCGAGTCCGCTTTTGCACACTGGGGACAGACCACGCCGAAAACGCGCGCGACGCTACTGCTACAGATTGCCGATGCCATTGAAGAAAACGCCGAGGCGTTTGCCAGGCTTGAATCGCTGAACTGCGGTAAGCCCTACCATGCGGCGCTGAATGATGAAGTGCCTGCGGTTGCTGATGTGTTTCGTTTTTTTGCCGGTGCGGCGCGCTGTCTGAGTGGTTCTGCGGCCGGAGAATATCTCGAAGGGCACACCTCGATGATCCGGCGCGATCCGGTTGGCGTGGTGGCGTCCATCGCACCGTGGAATTATCCGCTGATGATGGCGTCGTGGAAGTTGGCACCCGCGCTGGCGGCGGGAAACTGCGTGGTGCTGAAACCCGCGGAGCAAACGCCGCTCACCACGTTCTATCTGGCGCATCTGCTGGCGGAGATACTGCCAGCGGGCGTGGTGAATATTGTGTTCGGGCGTGGTGCAGACATCGGTGATGCGCTGACGGGGCATGAGAAAGTGAACATGGTGTCGCTGACCGGTTCGATTGCGACCGGCGCGCATATTCTGTCGCATACTGCCTCGAGCGTAAAACGGACGCACATGGAACTGGGCGGCAAAGCGCCGGTGATTGTTTTCGACGATGCTGATATCGATCAGGTTGTTGATGGGATTCGCAGCTTCGGTTTCTACAATGCGGGGCAAGACTGTACTGCCGCCTGTCGGCTGTATGTGCAGCGTGCCGTCTACGATAAGGTCGTGGAAGCATTAGGCAACGCGGTGGCGACGCTGAAAATGGGCGATCCACATGATGAAACCACCGAACTGGGGCCGCTGATTACTGAGCAGCAACTGGAACGTGTGGTGGGGTTCGTCGAACGCGCTAAAGCGCTGCCGCATATTACGGTGGTGACCGGTGGCGAGCGAGTGAAAGGGCAGGGATTTTACTTCCAACCCACGGTGCTGGCGGGCGCGAAGCAGGAAGACGAGATCGTCCAGAAAGAGGTGTTTGGCCCTGTTATCTCCATTACACCATTTGATGATGAGGCACAGGTGATTGGCTGGGCCAACGCCTCGCATTACGGTCTGGCCTCGTCGGTCTGGACGCGCGATATCGGGCGGGCGCACCGTCTGGCCGCGTGCCTTCAATACGGCTGTACCTGGGTGAATACCCACTTCATGCTGGTGAGCGAAATGCCGCACGGCGGGCAGAAACTGTCAGGCTACGGCAAAGATATGTCGATGTACGGTCTGGAGGATTACACCATTGTGCGCCATATCATGATCCGGCACTGAGGATCGTCGGTCTGCCGCAGGGGAATGTTATCCCGAACAGGTTGTTTTGGACGGGAAGCCGGTTATGACATAGCGCGTTTGTCCAGACTCGGCGTGCCCCAAAAGAGGGCGTGCTGGGCAAAACCGGGGCATCACGAGATGCTGTGATTTTCGTCATACTGGCATGCGCTATGCTAATTAGCTATTAATTTTGTTCATTCTCATTTAGTTCAAATCATCTGCTGAATTTTTGGTTTAGATCGCGTTTTTGTATTTTATTCTGGTTTAGGGCGGGCGACTGGCGTGTTATGTGCATTAATTAAATTGGCATCGCGTGATGTCCGTTTTCAAGGAGCGCATTTTGTCCAGATCAAACGCCCACCTTAACCCGCTAGAGTGTACTCAGCAGGCACTGCATTGGATTCATAGTGACACGCTATCCCACGATGACATGGTGGCACTGAATCGAGAAGTTTTGAGTTGTTTTCGTGAATACGTCAACCCAGGTTTTCTGGAGTACCGAAAATCTGTCACCAACGGCGGCGATTACGGCGCAGTCGAATGGCGCGCCAGCGGCCCGAATACGCTGATTGATACCCAAGGGAATGAATATCTGGACTGCCTCGGCGGTTACGGCATTTTCAATGTTGGGCATCGCAACCCTAATGTGATTGCCGCTGTGGAGCGCCAGCTCGCCAGACAACCGCTGCACAGTCAGGAACTGCTCGACCCGCTGCGGGGGCTGCTGGCAAAAACGATGGCGGCACTGACGCCGGGCGATCTGAAATACAGCTTTTTCTGCAATAGCGGAACGGAATCGGTTGAAGCGGCGCTGAAACTGGCGAAGGCTTACCAGTCGCCGCGCGGCAAATATACCTTTATTGCTGCGACTGGCGCGTTCCATGGTAAATCGCTGGGGGCGCTTTCAGCCACCGCCAAGCCTGCGTTTCGTCGTCCTTTTATGCCGCTGTTACCCGGCTTCCATCATGTGCCTTTTGGCGATATCAGCGCCATGCGTAAGCAGGTTCAGCAATGCCAGAAGACCGGCGATGATGTTGCTGCCATTATCCTTGAGCCCATTCAGGGGGAAGGCGGCGTGATTGTGCCACCGGAAAATTACTTGCCTGCGGTCAGAGCATTATGCGATGAGGTTGGGGCATTGCTGATTCTGGATGAGGTGCAAACCGGCATGGGGCGCACGGGCAAGATGTTCGCCTGTGAGCATTATGGCGTGCAGCCTGACATTCTGTGTCTGGCGAAGGCGCTGGGCGGCGGCGTGATGCCGATTGGTGCCACGGTGGCGACAGAAGAGGTCTTCTCCGTGCTGTTTGAAAATCCGTTCCTGCATACCACTACGTTCGGCGGCAATCCGCTGGCCTGCGCGGCGGCGCTGGCGACCGTCAATGAATTGCTGACGAAGAACCTGCCTGAACAGGCGGCGATACAAGGGGCGTTTTTGCTACAGGGTTTACAGCAACTGGCGGCCGAGTATCCTCAATTGATTATTGAAGCACGAGGAATGGGGCTGTTGCAGGCTATCGAGTTCAAGAAAAACGAGATCGGGTATGCCTTCGCGAAGGAACTGTTTCAACGTAATGTTCTGGTGGCAGGTACCCTGAATAATGCCAAATCGGTCAGGATTGAGCCACCGCTTACCATCACGCGCGAGCAGTGTACCCGCGTGCTGAAGGAAGCGAAGGAAGTGCTAAAGAAGCTCAATGGCACGATGCCTGACGAAAATAAAATGAAGGAATATGCGGTAGAGTGAAAAACGAGACGGAAACACGCAGCACCCTATTAGGTTCAGCCCGAAAGCCAGTCAGCCCTTACTG